>DASXRU010000188.1:0-31589 GCA_036506395.1 Pyrinomonadaceae bacterium
CCAGATCGGTTCGGCATTGGCCGCGGCACATACCGCAGGCATCGTCCATCGCGACATCAAGCCGGAGAACATCATGCTCCGCCGCGACGGGTACGTGAAGGTCCTGGACTTCGGGCTGGCGAAGCTGACGGAAAAGAAACCCGCATCCCCTGACAGCGAAAACGAAACGCGGGCACTGGAGTTCAAAACCTTTCCCGGATTGGTGATGGGAACTGTCGCCTACATGTCGCCAGAGCAGGCGCGGGGCCTTCCGGTTGATGCGCGCACTGACATTTGGAGCTTAGGCATCGTGCTCTACGAGATGCTGTCGGGCGTCTCACCATTCAAGCGCGACACCGCCCCCGAAACGATGACCGCCATCCTGCGCGAGGAACCTCCGGAGCTCCCCGATTCGGTCGCCTCTCCTCCGGCGCTCCTCCGCATTCTGCGGCACTGTCTCGAGAAAGATCCTGAGGAGCGCTTTCAGAACGCTCGCGATCTCGTCTTCGACCTCGAGGCGATGTCGGGCACCGCGCCACTGCCGGCGGTCGCGGAGCAACGCAGGTTCTCCAACCGCTATGTTGTGGCGTTGTTGACGGTCGCTGCCCTTGCACTGGTCGGCGGCGCCGCGTTCGTGGTGGGACGCCGCACCGCTGCACCGCCCGAGCATCAGCGTGTGACTGGAGTTCACCGGCTGACGGATTTCACTGGCCTCGAGGAGTTTCCGGCGATTGCGCCCGACCTGAAATCCATCGCGTTCACGGCGCGCGTAAATGGGTCGCGACAGATTTTCGTGCGTCTGCTGGCCGGCGGGACGCCGCTCCAGATCACCAAGGACATCGCCGATCACGAGCTGCCGCGCTGGACGCGCGACGCGAGCTCGGTCGTGTACTTCTCGCCTGCCGTTCGAGGAGACATCCAGGGCACCATCTGGGAAATTCCGGCGTTGGGTGGGGCGCCGCGGCGAGTCATCGACAGCGTCGGTGGCGGCGACGTCGGGCCGGATGGCCGGATCGCCTGCTTCAGACTGGCAAGCGGGAAAATCGAGCTAGTGAGTGTTTCACCCGACGGAGCGGACCTGCGCGTGATCGTCCGGTTCGACGAGCCTGTGTACTATAAATATCCTCGCTCGTCGCCGGACGGAAAATGGATCGCGTATCAACGCGGAGATGGGTTCAGGTGGGACATCTTTGCGGTTCCGGCCGGCGGCGGGCTTCCTCGGCAACTCACGCGCGACAACCGCCAGATTCAGGGCCTGACGTGGCTACCGGACAGCGGCGGGATCGTCTTCAGCTCGAGTCTCGGGACCACTATGCCGTATCTTCCGACGCTCGGTCTCTGGCAGGTCGGTCTCGACGGCGCGAACCCTCGACTTGTTGCGCCTGCTGACCTCTCGTACCTGCAGCCCGACATCCACCAGAGCGGTGCGATGGCAGCCAGCCGTCTGCAGATGCAATTCGATCTATGGAGATTGCCGACCGACGGAAGCCCGGAAGAGAACGTGCGCCGCTCCGTACGCCTAACTCGTCAGACCGCCCAGGTTCAGACGCCCACGGTGGGAACGACGGATCGTGAGATCGCGTTCCTATCCGATAGCGGCGGGCACTCGAACCTTTGGATGTTGACATCCGAGACCGGAGAGCTGCGGCAGATTACGCAGGAGCGTGACCCGAACGTTGCGCTCGGCGTCCCGATCTGGTCGCCTGATGGGAAATGGATTGCGTTCGTCTCGTCGCGCGGCAACACGGGGCTCGCGTTTGGGGTGTGGATCATCAGTCCCGACGGCGGGAATTTGCGGAATCTTGTCCCGCGTGGACTGGGTCTCAGCTGGTCTCCCGATGCTCGGTGGCTCTACTACGCGGACGCCGGCACCGCCTACAAGGTCTCTCCAGCCGGCGGATCGCCTGTCCGCGTGAGGTCGGGCCCGGCACGAAACATAATTGGATTCGACGGCAAGACGTTGTACTTCATGGTCGATCGGACGCTCGCTGATGGCAGCCCTGGCTTCGAGATTCACGCGGCGTCGCCCGAGGATGCTCCCTCGCGCGTGCTCGCGCGGATTCCAGCGAGCCGTGCTCCGCAGTGGCAAATCATCAACCCGGCGCTCTCGCCAGACGGAGAGCTGCTCGCAATGCCGCTCACCGACGGGGCGACGACGAACATCTGGACGTTGTCGACGTCGACGGGCGAGTGGCGGCAGATCACGGATTTCGGCGAGCGGCCGATCTTCATCGCGCGTCGCGTGTCGTGGTCCGCAGACGGTCGATCCATCCTCGCCGCGGTCGGCGAAGGTGACGCGGACATCGTCCTGTTCGAGACGAAATAGTCATCGCCGTTCGCGCCAGGTGGGGCGCCGCGCGCGGAACACACATCGATGAGAAGGCTCTGGAAATTGACGACTCGCTCGCCGAAGCTCACACCTAGCTGGCGTTCGTCAAACTCTACTACGATTGGGACTGGCCGGGAGCTGAAAGAGAATTCCAGCGGGCCATTGAACTGAACCCGAATTACGCGCCAGCGCACCAATGGTATTCTCACCTCTTCATGGCAAGAGGCAGAACTGGCGAGTCGATCTCGGTGGCGAAGCGCGCTACTGAGATCGAGCCGCTCTCGCTCCCCGCGAACATGAACGTGGGCTGGCAGTATCACTGGGCGCGACAATATGACTTAGCAGTTGAGCACTTACGAAAGCTTTTAGAGATGGACCCGAACTTCGAGCAAGGGCGCTGGGGTCTCGGGTTAGCTTACGAGCAGAAGGGGATGTTTGAAGAAGCAGCCGCCGAGTTGCAGAAGGCCATTGCTCTCTCCGGCGGCAATCCCGTATATGTAGCGGCACTCGGTCACACCTACGCCGTTGGCGGCAAAAAAGCCGATGCACTAAGGGTGCGTGATGAATTAGTGGAACACTTAAAGCTCAGGTATATCCCACCCGTACTGGGTAGCGACCCTTTACGTCGGGCTTGGCGAGCAAGAGCAAGCTCTTAGATGGCTGGAGAAAGCCTACGCGGAGCGCTCTGGCGGACTAATCTGGCTTGGCGTCGATCCAAGAATGGATAGCTTACGCTCAGATCTGCGTTTCGCAGCTCTGATGCAGCGCGTTGGTCTATCACAGTAAGGTGTTTGCTAGGGCGGGCGGGAACTTATTATCAACCACCTGATGCTCAAGAGCGCCGCCGAAGAATCGCTTGCAGCCTTGGCCGGCGAGGAAAACACGGAAGAGCGCAAGATCAGTAACGCCATAGAAAAGGGGAAGGGCTTCGGACATTTTCATCACACTGCTCATAACATCGCCTGCGCTTATTCGGTTATGAACAAACCTGAGCAAGCGATCAAATGGCTGCAAGCGGCGGCAGACCGACGGTTTCAGGTGCTACCCGCTGTTCGAGAGGGATGCCAATTTGGATAACCTTCGGCAGGATACCCGCTTCGTCAATTTTCTAGCGAAGCAAAAGCAGCAATGGGAGTATTACAAGACCATTTTGTAATACTCCCACGCGCTGGGCTGGAAGCGTTTGGATATTTCGTGCGGAGACGTTTTGGAGAACCTGAAATGCAAAACACGGTTTGGAAGGAACTACCGAAAGCTTAAGAGTTAACTACCGGGCTGGCTCTCCCGCCAGAGCTTTCCTGGCGACAACGACTTCGGGAATATCTGCATCGGCATCTTTCCAAACTTGCAGGAATCGCTGATATTCCGAGCGAGCCCGGTCAGGTTGACCCTTTCGTTCGTAGGCCTCGGCCAGATGATAATGAACCAGCGGGTAATTGGGATTGAGTTTGAGGATGCGTTCGTATTCAGTGATGGCTTCATCGAGACGACCCAGCTCAAGATAAACATTGGCGAGACAGTCTTCATAGGCATCGATGTTCCAGGTTTGCGGCGTGTGTTTCAACGCCTCTTTGAAATTCTCAATAGCCTCCGCCGAGCGCCCGTTCTTTAGATCGAAGGATCCTCGCAAATACAGCAGTGGCCGCTGGGAGCTTCGCGATCCTCGCACGCTGTATTGAGCATAGACCGATTCAATTTTCCCCTCCAACTTCCCTGCCGTTGCCAAATCACCTTTCTCCAGAGTAATCATGAATATCCTGGCAAGGTCCGCTTCGTCCGGTCTTACGGAGTTGATTGCCTGCTTTGCGGTACGCTCCGCTTCTACAAGTTTTCCTATTCTTTGCTGAACCTGGGCGATGCAGTTGAAACCGCGACTGCGCTCGAGATCAGATGGAGCAAGGCTGATGTAACGCCGATATTGTTCGACGGCCTCTCGGTAAAGCCCCAGCTGAAAGTAAGCATTCCCAAGATGGACAATCGCAACTTCAAAATCTGGTTTCAGCATCAGCGCGCGCTGGTATTCCTGAATCGCCTCTTCGTATCGCCCCGCCCATTGATACCCGCTGGCCAGACTGTCATGCGCGTTCGGCTCTTGCGGCCCAAGGTCGACGTAACGTTGGAACATGGTTATTGCCTCATCGTGGCGGCCGGCGTCCGAGTAGGCTCCACCCAGGGCGTTGTACAGATCCTTTGCTCCCGAGTCGATGACCAGGCCTTGCTTCAACAGCTCGATGGCTTCATCGAATTGTTCTTCTCCGCGTAACAATTGGCTCAACCTGCGATAGGCTTCCACCTCGAGAGGAAAGTGAGCGACGATTTCGCGAAACGATCTGATCGCGCTGGGATAATCGCGATTTGCGATCGCGTACCAGCCGGTGATGTAGAGCTTGTCCTTTTCTGTTAGCCGGCCGGAAAGTTGAAAGGCCTTTTCCAGGTAAGGCTTGCCCTCGTCCTGATGGTCCCAGGTGACTGCGTAAACGTAGCCGAGGCGAGCGTAAGCCATCGCAAACTCCGAGTCCAACGCGACGGCCTTTTGCAACAACGCGATAGCCTCGGGGCTTCGCACCGCCTGCGCTTTTTCAACCCCGAGCGAATAATAACGATAAGCCTCCAGGTTATTCGTCATCACGCTGGTCAAACCGGCGTTCGCTTCCTGGTCGCTAGGTGCGCCGAGGTGCGACGCCAATTTGAGAGAGAGCAAATCAACTTGCGTGAGAATCTGAGCCGGCTCATTGACTACCAGACGCTCCGCCGCGAGAAGTTGCCCGTCGCGCGCATCGTGCAACTGCGCGTCGATGCGTATCTGCTCCCCTAGTCGCGCGAAGGCGCCCATGATAAGAATTTTCGCCTGGCTCTTCTGGGCCACGTCGAGCGCTTCATCAAGCCGAATCTTTTCCGATTCATTGTGCCCAATACGATCAAGCAATACATGAAGTTGTTGCCGGCTGAGCACACTCAAATTCTTTGAGCGAGAAAGGTCGGTGATGAGCATGTCGGCCAGGCCTTCGCGCAGCCAATCGAGATCCGCGCTGCCTGATTGGTTGTCAAAGAACATCACAGCGACTGGCCGCTGCCCGGCGTCCTGTCGCAAAGTCAAGCTCACGGGTGAAGCAGATGAACGCCCGCGTATCAAGTAGAAGGTGAACGCGAAGACTGCGACCAGAATAACGGCCGACCAGATCACAACCGATCGGCGAGCAATCCAACGGAATGGTTTCGGGGATGCTAAAGCAGTTTCGGCAGATGGGATATCCTTAACTGATTTTTCCGCTGCACGGCTCGTTCCTGGCCGGTGTTGCGGCTCCTCACTGAGAGTTTGCTCAGGCGCAACTTCCTCGACCATGCCGATAAAACGATAGCCGGCTCGCGGGACTGTCTTAATAAATCGCGGATGGCGCGAATCATCGCCGAGGACTTTGCGAATCTCTGCCAGGCATTGTTCCAGCGCATTGTCTGTAACTGCGGTTTCGGCCCAGAAGTTTTCAATCAACTCATTCTTCGTGACCAGCCGCTGTCTTTGTTCCAGCAAATACACAAGGACATTAAAAGTTTTCTGCCGAAGGTGTTGTTCCTGCCCATCGCGCTTTAGGCAGGCGCGGGAGGTGTCGATCTCGATGCCATCGAGACGATAGATTGGTTGACTCCGATGATTCATGGCCGCTTTGAACTTTCGGACAACGATTTCAGCAGAATTTCAGCGTTCTCTCAGTACTTCAGCGCGCTTGATGTGAGATAAGCGGACTCGCACGAATCGATAACCAAAGGATTGCGGACAGGCTGAAGTTAGTCGGGTACCGCTTGCGGAAACGGACGGATTATACACTCCCAACATGAGGAGGAAAAGAAATGAAGCGATGGGTTATGACTCTTGTGGCATCGTTGGCGATGCTGGCTCTTTTGACGCTTTCTCAACCTGCTAAGAGTCGCGGCGAAACAAACTATGGGACTGTCGCGATCCAGGGCAGCCGATGTTTTGATATCGATCCCGGCATCGGAAACACCAACCGGGATGACCATTACCGGTGGGCGCAGCAACAGGATTCCACGAAACTTATGAATAATCTCGCCTGGAAGATAGGAATTCTGTTCAATTGCTCTTCCGTGAGTGGCGATCAACTGGCGAAGGGCTTCGGTCAAATGTCCGGCATCATCGCGGATTACGTTTCGAATCCCGCTTGCTTCAATAACGACCCGGCTGTCACTGGAAAAGACCGATCGGCACATGAACGGTGGGCCAGAACCAAGACTCGCGAACAGGTGCGCGACAATCTGCAATGGAAAGCCGTTGCCGCGATGAAGTGTCTGGACCGCGATTACCAGGTGGCCTTTTTTGCCGACGAATCGGTTGCGCTGGCGCGAATTCCCTCGAGCGATGGCGGCGGTGCGGGTGGCGGCGGTGAAGGTGGCGGCAAAGGAAGCGGCCAATATCTCGGCTGCTGGAAGGACACTGACTATAGAGACGTCGGTGACACCAGCCAGGGAGGCTATTATTGGCAGGACGCCAATATGACTACGGAGCGCTGCATCGCTTCCTGTAGCGGTAAAGGATATGCCTACGCCGCCACCCAATCTTCCTCATACTGTTTCTGCGGCAATACCTACGGCAAGTATGGGAGGGCCGACAACTGCAACATGAAATGTGGCGGTGATTCCGGCCAGACCTGCGGCGGGACATACGCGAATAGTGTGTATCGAGCGAAGTAGCGGCAGCCGTCGTGGCGACGATGTCACAAACCGGTGCTACTTCACGTAGCGGGCGACTGCTGCCGATTGGATTGGACATCCCGGCAGCTCCGTCTTCGGTTCGATAGCTCCTCGCATCTATTCGACTGATTTCGAACTTAACGATCTTCACCCGGGGCGATTCGAACGCAAGGGTTATTTCGCACCTTGGATCGCCCGAGCGAAGCGCGATCATGCACAGTTAAGAGGAGAGCATTGACTATGAAGAAACTGAGACTGGTCGCGTTTTTCGTTTTCACGACACTAATGTTCACCACCGGCCTGGCAGCGCGGCCAAAGACAACGCGCGCGGAAGCTGTTTCGATTGTGAGATCGATTCTTCAGAGAAACGCCAACGCTTGCAGGTTCAGCCATGGGCCAATCACTGTGGCGCGCGTTAAGGCGGGCTGGCGCATATCGACAAAGTTAACTTTGAACGGTAGAGGCAAACCCTATGCGGCTACCGCAGTGTGGACTGTCGGAGAAAATGGCGGCGATGCCGTGCCTGCCAATCAGCTCACTTCTGAGATCAGTAACGGCTGCCCGTGAGTGAATCCGATATGACCACAAGACGCAGACAAATGAGAGGAGTCCTGGCCGTATCTGTAATCGCAATCTGCTTGTCAGCATGCAGCTCTTGCAGTTCAGGCTCAAACGGCCCGCGAAGCAAGGCAGACCCCTTGAGCGAAGACGAAAAGCACCGGCTCTACAGCGCCGCTTTAGCAGTTAGCGAATCGCCACTCGAAAGCGCTACTTTCAAAGAGGTCTGTAAAAAGATCGGAATCTTCGATGCCGGCGGCAATCCAAACGACAAATACATGGCTTTCGTGAGCGAACATGTTAGCTGGGGCATGAAGCCCGAAACTGAGCAGTTCAGACGAGGGATCAACTCGAAGGAAAAAGCCCAGGACTACATACGGAAGTGCCTACCGCGTTAGCGGTGGAGGATCGATATTGACAGATCGACGGCTGCCGAGCTTTGACCCGCCGATCAAGGGCTAGCGCCCTTCTGTGGCCCGCTCGGATCAGAACCGGCAGAAAACGATGCAAACCTTATTCGCCCCCATAAACAAGAATAGAACGCCGGCCGTAAGATCACGGCGGCAGCTCGCGATGCTGGCAGTTGCTTCTGCTTACTTGATTTTGTGGACTGCGGGTGTTGCGGATCATTGGATCGGAACCGCCAGAACGACGAATCACGGCTGGTTTGCTTCGCTTTCATTGTTGCTTGCCGGACTGATCGTCATTATCGGAGCCGACTACTCTTCCGACCTGGCCAAGCTCATCGCGATCGCTTCACTTGGATTTGGGCTGGAGGTTTTGGGTGTGCGCCTGGCCATTCCGTTCGGAGCGTATGCCTACACTGAAGTGCTCCGTCCGCAACTTTTCAAAGTACCGCTGGTCATAGCATGTGCCTGGATGGTGCTGGTGGCATACGTCAAGCAGATGTTGCTTTACTTCAATCTGGGATTCTGGGTTGAGCTGACAATTGCCGCAGGCTGGATGACGGCCATTGACTTGCTGATCGATCCGCTGGCAGTAAATAAACTCGGTTACTGGCAATGGGTTGGCCCAGGCTCGTACTACGGCGTTCCGGCAAACAACTTCGCTGGTTGGTTTTTGGCGAGTCTGGTTATCTTTGGAATTTTCCGGCGCGGCTGGAAGCCAAATTCATACGCACGCGTCATTGGCGCCAGCGTCCCGGTCTTCTTCACGCTCGTCGCGCTGGCTCACGGACTCTTCGTGGTAGCGTTCATAGGCTTTGGGCTGTGCCTCTTTCACCTTGCGGTAAGCCGGCTGCACAAACGGACTGTCAACGAGTCGAGTCCGTTGGTTTCAGTCAGAGGTGGTTTGGCTGATGAGCAGTCACGCGACATTGGATTCGCATCTGTGAGATAAGCGGCTGGCGAAGAAGGCACCTAATGATGCATGACGCGGAAAGCATGGTCCGTCTGGAGCGGGTTTCGAAGGCATACCATAACGGAATAGAAGTCTATGCGCTCAACGAGGTTGACGTCGAGATAAAACGCAGCGAGCGGGTGGCTGTGATGGGGCCCTCCGGTTCAGGCAAATCAACGCTGCTGAATCTGATTTGCGGTCTCGATGTGCCGACGTCGGGTCATTTGTTTTTCGAGGGCTCAGAGTTGTCCCGCCTGTCGGATGACGAATGCACGCGCCTGCGACGCGAAAAGATCGGAATGATCTTTCAAACTTTTAATCTTCTGCCGACGCTCAGCGCGCTCGAGAATGTTGCGCTCCCTCTGCGTTTGCAGGGCCAGTCGCGTCGTGCCGCCGAAAGCCGAGCGCGAGACATGCTGCTACGCACTGGTTTGCAGGAACGGGCGACGCACCGGCCCGACGAGATGTCCGGCGGGGAACGGCAGCGGGCCGCAATTGCTCGCGCGCTGATCTTTCACGCGCCGCTGCTGCTGGCTGACGAACCGACCGGCAACCTGGATTCGCACACCGGCGAAGAGATCCTGGGTCTGCTCGACGAGCTTCATCGCGACCTGGGCATGACGATCCTGATGGTTACTCACAACGAATCTGCCGCCGCTCATTGCCAGCGGCACATAATTTTGCGCGATGGACGCATCGTGCGCGATTACGATTCGGTACTTTCACCTCTTGATTCCAAAGCGAAGTCGGGATGATGCGACCCAACTCTCAAGAGGAGGAGCACTGATGCGTCGCGCGCTGGCTTTCGTCACGCTGCGCCAATGGCGACAACACGGTCTGCGCCTATTGCTGACGTTGCTCGGCATCGCACTCGGCGTTGCTGTCTTCTTCGCAATGCGCCTTGCCAACGTCACACTCCTCTCTTCGCTGCGCGCTACTATAGAACAATTGGGCGGTAAGGCCACCCTGCAAGTGGTCGGCGGCGAAGCAGGCTTTTCACCAGAAGTGCTGAAGACTGTGCGTGCAACACCGGGCGTGCAAATGGCGGAGCCAGTAACCGAAACCATCGCGCGCTCGGAGCTTCCCGGAGCAGACAACCTTCTGGTGTTGGGTCTCGATATCGGCAGCGACTTGAAACTTTACGAAGGACTATTCGACGAGAACGGCCTCGTAGTTAACAATCCCCTGGCTTTTACGACGCGCGCCGATTCAATTGCTGTATCGCAATCTCTCCGTTCGCGTTATGGGTTGAAGGACGGCGACACGCTCTCATTAGACACTGCGCGCGGGCGCCTGCGGTTTACCGTGCGTGGCTTCTTTAGCATGCGCGGCGCTGGATCGATCTTTGGCGGCAACGTCATCGTGATGGACATCTACGCAGCCCAGGCGGCCTTCGATCGCGGTCAGAAGTTTGATCGCATAGACATGGTGACAGCGCCAGGCGTAGCCGTTGAAGCTGTACAGCAAGACTTACGCGGTCGTCTTCCCGCCGGGTTGGAAGTTGTGCGTCCCGATTTGCGTGGGCAAAATATCGAGAACGCAGTTTCTTCTGTTCGCCTGGGACTGGCGATTACTAGTCTGCTGGCATTGACGATCGGCGTCTTCATCATCTTCAACAGTTTCAGCATCAGTGTGAATCAGCGCTGGAAGGAGATTGGCATTCTGCGCTCGCTCGGCGTCACACGCCGTGAAGTACAACAGATGTTTCTCGGCGAAGCCGCGGTGATGGGTTTGATCGGCTCCGCCGCGGGCGTGGCGCTCGGTTATTGGCTGGCAAACGGCGCGACGCGGATCATGAGTGCGATCTCGGTTTCGATTTACGGCTACGTCTCATCAGCCGAGCGACCCGCGTTTCGTTGGGATTACGCGGCGGCGGCGTTTGGCGTCGGCGTCTTCGCTTCTTTATTGGCATCCTGGCTGCCCGCGCGCGCGGCTTCGCGTCTCAATCCAGTGCTGGCTTTGCACAATATCGAGACCCGCCAGCGCGAAACACTGGTGGGCCGGCCGCGGCTGGCACTCGGATCCGCCTGTATCCTCGCCGGAGTGTTGCTAACAAAGTTCTCGACGCCCCGGCTCGGTCTCTTGGTTCAGTATACTTATGCGCTGCTGTTTCAATTGGGAATGATCCTGCTCTTGCCGAAACTGATTGCCTGGGGCGCGCGCATCCTGCGGCCGGTGATGAGCGGAGCGTTCGGCGCTGAGGGCGTGATTGCGGTGGACACGATGAAGCGCGCGCCGCGCCGTACTTCGGCCACGGTTGGCGCTTTGATGATTGGGCTCTCGTTTGTTTTTTCCAACGGCGCGTTCATTCAAAGTCAGAAGAGTGGACTGAACAGATCGCTTGATAAGTCGGTGAGCGCCGATGTTTTAGTAACCACTTCTGAACAAATCCGCTCACGCACCTATCACTTCACCGAAGAATTGGCGCGGCGCGTTACCGGTCTACCCGGTGTCAAGGGTGCAGACACCGTACGCGTCACAACGCTGGCCTACAATGGCGACGAGATCGCTTTGCTCGCGCGCGACATGAATGCCTGGTTTGAGATTTCACCTGGCCTGCTCGACGAAGGCGACGCGCAACGAGCTCACGACCTAAGCGCGCGCGGCGATGGCTTTATCGTCTCGAACAATTTTTCACTGCGTTCGGGCGTGCGATTGGGTGATCAGTTGCGTCTGGAAACGCCGACCGGGCCACTGGTTCGGCCGGTCGTCGGTTTGTTGGAATACTATCACTCAGACAAGGGCACAATCTTTCTGGATCGCGAACTCTACAAAAAGTTCTGGCAGGACGACGCGGTGGATTACGTCATGATGAACTTGCAATCCGGCGTTGACAGCCAAACGTTCAAGCAGGAAGTTCAACGCGTAGTAGCGGGCCAGCAACGCACGTTCATCTACACCCATGAGGAGTACAAGCAATGGGTAACGCGGCTAATCGATCAGTTCTTTATCCTGACTTATTTGCAAATGATCGTAGCAATCTTTGTCGCCGGACTGGGACTGATAAATACACTGGTCATCTCAGTGGCTGAACGGCAGCGCGAGTTGGGTGTGTTTCGCGCGATCGGCGGCCTGCGACGCCAGGTGCAGCGGATGATTCTGCTCGAAGCCGCTTCAATATCTCTGATCGGGCTGATCACGGGACTGCTCGCTGGAATCTTCAATGCTTATTTTTTGACGCGCACCGCGGCGGTTATGATCGCGGGTTTTAATCTGCCGTTTCGTTTTCCAGTTTTACTTGCTCTTATCACGGCGCCGGCTGTGCTGACTGTGGGTCTGCTAGCGGCTTGGTGGCCGGCCCGCCGCGCCACGCGCTTACAGGTCGCCGAAGCACTCGCTTGCGAGTGAGTTCCGGCCGGCGAATTCTGCGGTCATGCTCGTCTAACTCGATCGTGCGATAAGATTGTCGAAATCCTTAGCCTTGCTGACTTGATGAAGGAGAACATCATGAAGAGTGTCGCGAGCCTTGGCATCATAGCTCTAACAGTCCTTTTTTCAGGTTGCGCCCGGCGCGCATCGACCGTGGCTGAGACTGAAACGCCCGAGCAGGTCAGGCAGGAACTGGTGCAATTGGAGCGGCGCTTGATCGTGGCGGTCCAGCGCAAAGACATGGACACGCTTAACGAGATTTGGGCGCCTGAGTACTTCGGCACCGCGCCCACCGGCCGGACAGTGACTAAGGCCGACTTGATGTCTGCCGTCAAGGGCGGCGCGATCCAATTGGACACGCTGGACACGGACGGACTTTACGTGCGACTGTTCGGCGACGTGGCCGTGATGACGGGCCATGCGCAGGTGAAGTCCATCGTGTCCGGTGAAGACCTCAGCAACTCCTATCGTGGTACCGGCATTTTTGTAAAACGAAACGGTAGGTGGCAAATCGCGGGCGTGCACGTCGGCCCCGACCAGCCGACTTCGTCGATGATGCCATCGAGGAAATGAAACGGCTGATCGAACGTAAACCACAATTGACGTTGCGATCCGTTATCGTGGCGGTGCTTTGCAGTTTGCTGATCATTCTCGGATGCGTCTTACTAGCGAGTTGTGGCAAAACCTCGCCGGAAAACCCCGGCCCGACTAAGGATCCAGAGACGCTGGCGCGTGAACGCGGCGCGCAAATCGTTTCGGAATACCTGAAACGCGATGCGGCGCCTTATCGGCAAACCAGAGTGCGCTTGACGGTTACCAGTACCAGTGAACCGAGCCAGGTTTACGAGCTGGACATCTGGCGCAAGCAAGTGTCGGGCGAGACGTTGACGCTGACACAAATCGTTCAGCCTGCTGCGCAACGCAACGTGGCCTCCCTAACCACTGAACGCAAAGGCGAAGATGCACTCAATGTTACGTACGTAACCGCGAACGATCAGTTTCGCGAAACCGGCACGAGCAAATCGTTCTTCGGCGGCGTGACTTCACAGGAGTTTTTGGGAGAATGGGACAAGTACGACGTCCGCTTGATGAATGAAGAGGAGATGAACGGAATTAAGTCGTATGAAATCGAGGCCCGGCTCAAGCCGAAGCGCAATTCCGTTATCGCACGGCTCACGGCTCTTTTCCGTGCCGACACATATCAGCCTGCCGAAATGCACGCATTCGACTCAGACGGGCAAGAACTTCGTACCTTCCGAGTGACCGAATACCGCAGTTTTGGAGGGCGCGCCGTCGTGGGACGAATGGATATCGAGAATCACATTATCAAGACGACGGTCGTTGTCGAAGTTCTCAAGATGGGCTTTCCCGACAGGATGGACGACAGCCTCTTCACGCGTGAAAAGCTCAAGCAGATAGCCAAACAGTGAGATGGCCCGACCGGTCGCCAAACCTGCATGGGAGCGCGATGTAGGCGGCTTCGGCGCAGACTGACAGTTTGGGTTACGACTTCTCAAGGCGGGCCAAAACGGATTTGACTACTTCGCCGGCTTCACCCCGCACACCTTTCATAACCCTTGCCCGCGCTACTACTTCCCGCAAAGTTTCGAAAGCTTTGTCAGGATGCCTGCGCGCGGAAACAGTGTGATCCAGAAGCGCCAGCACGGCCTGCCCTGAAGAGAGCTGCTTCGGTCGCCACCTCCCTCCTTTTTTGTAATCAGCCAGGATTACCAGTCCCACCGGCAGCGGCCGTTTACCGGCAACACCGCCGAAACTTTCGACCGGATAATCCGTCTGCTTGTAGTCGCGATCGTCGCGGATGGAAATAGGCTTGGCGTAGGGGTGCACGTGTCCCCTCGAGTCCAGCACGGCATACTCGTCGGAATAGTATTTAGCGCCTGCGCGAACGAATTCGGCTGTCAGGGTGCTCTTGCCGCCCAGGCTGCGCGCAGGGATGACGATGGCCTGGTTCCGCCATCCCACCACACCCGCATGAACAAAGATTTTGCGCCGCGCCATCTCTGCTACATAAAGTCGCAGGCTTGACTCTAATCGATTGAAGAGCATCTCGGCATCTTTTGTTCGCACTATTTCAACGTCGTTTTCATATAAAACGTGAAGGCGGTCAGCGCCACGCCGCCCTCCGGTACCGTCCACGGCTACCGAGTACAAGCGCTCCACAACCGGCGACGACGCAGGCTTCCAGCCCAAAGGGAGCCGTGCGTAGATCAGTTTCAAAGCTTTAGCGGTATTGGTGCGCACGCCAACTCGAACACCATAGGCTATAAATGAAATGCCCTCCGTCCACCGGAGACCGTTTGTCTTCTCCAGATTATCGGATCTTAGATAAGGTAACTTTGATCGGGGCGGCAACTGCACTCTCCTGAGCGTGACTGTGACGGGTTCTGAAGTTTAGATTAGATTCAGATTCAGACAGGCAGTCAAGGCGCGTGAGCCGGCCGATGCATCTTGCAATAGCGGCCAAGAGATCTGCTGCGGAAGAGCCGAAAATTCTTCAGCCGCCTTCAGGCGGCTTTCCCGCAGGGTTACCAGACCGGGCGTTTTACGCCCGGGTCAGGACGCATCAGAATCCCAAAGCCCGTTTGAACTGGCTTACCTCGGGGGCCTTTGGCCGCAATGCTAAAGCTGCTGATCCTAAGCACGCTGGAAGCGCGCTAATGGTTAGCCTGCCCGGGCGACCCAGCGCTAAAAAGCGCTGGTCTAGGAACCCTTCGGGAAAGCCGTCTGAAGACGGCTCGAGGCCAGGAACATCAATGCATTTTTCAAACGGCACATCACCCTGAACTTGAGTCGTGCCCCAGTTTCACTTTCTTTGCGTGAACCCGGTGATTTTGTATTGCAGGGATTCATGCGTAATATATCGTGGTCTGATTAAGAACTCTGCATTAATAACTGAGGAGGATTGGCGCGAATGACTTACGTGGTTGCGGAACCTTGTGTCAATTGTCGCTACACCGACTGTGCGCTGGTGTGTCCGGTTGAAGCGTTTCATCTTGATGACGATATGCTGGTGATCCACCCGGAGACCTGCATTGATTGCGACGCGTGCGTTCCTGAATGTCCGGTCGAAGCAATCTTCGCCGAAGATAAGTTACCGGGCGAATGGAACAGCTATACGCAGATGAATGCGGACAGGGCATTTAGCGGACTGCCGACAATCAATGTCCGGCTGGAGCCGCTCTGCCAAAGCTGATGAAAAAACGAACGAAGCGTCTCCTTAGCGGCATCGCGATTGCTGCTGGCGCCGTCGGTACTGCCGGAGCCATCGTGATGAAGAAGAGTAAACGCGACAAGGAGGGACGACGCGATGATCGTTCAAAATCACGCGATGTTTGGGCGCGGCCTGGCATGCAGGTTGTCTTTCGCGCGGAGTTAATGCCGGGAAGGGATTCTTCGGAGCGGACGTTTCGCGTAACTCAACTGCTGCCCAGCGGCCGCGTTCTTCTGGACGGCGTTGCCGGCGAACATAACGAAAAGGAGTTTGAGGCAATCAGGTTCTAAACCGCTGTCCCCCTCCCTCTGGGAGGGGCTAGGGGAGGGCTTGTAGGCACGTCCCCCCCAAACCCATCTGCGCGCGGGCTTGAAGCCCGCGCGTTATTTTGTTTTGTGTTTTGGTAGCTAACTTCGTCCCTCCCCTAACCCCTCCCACAGGGAGGGGGATAGGAGAACGACCGCTGCTGTGGCCCCACTACCACTCGTAAATGTGACCGGGCTCCATAGCGCGGAGTTTCGGAATGCGGAGGGCGGAGAGTTCGTCGATCAAAGTGTCGCGGTAAGCAGCTTTCAGGTGAACTGCCAGAATATCCATCCCATTGTGATTCAGTTTTTGCAGCTCGTGGCCCAGCGACTCCGGAGTTAGATGTTTAGATACCGCGGCGAGCTCGCGCATTGAATTCGGAAAAGAGGCTTCGATCATAAGCGCATCAAGCTTTGGCGTGCCGTTTATCAGGGTCCAGAAGGCATCCGTTTCGGCCGTGTCGGAGCTGAAGGCGACCGTGGCCTTTCCGTCGGAGACGAGTAACCCCACCGTGGGCACGATGTGATTGACCCGCACCGCCGTGACACGCAGGTGGGCCACTCCAAACTCTTCACCCAGGCGAATGGGAATATAGTCCATTACCCTTCCGTTACTGTTCTCAAGTTTAGAGAATCGCGGATAAACGTTGTCATTGAAAACGTCGCGCTCCAGTAGAGCTATGACCTCTTCGGTCGCGTGAATGCGAATCGGCTGCTCCAGTTGAGCAAATAAGTCGTCAACAAAGATCGGCAGGCTGGCAATGTGGTCCATGTGTGGGTGGGTGACAATCACATCACGCACGGTACCGCGCTGCCCGTTTGTCAACGCGATCGCGATGCTGCCGGCATCCACCGTCACTCGATCGTCGATCAGGAAACAGGTCAGACGCTGTTCCAGAGTGGCGCGCCCCTGGGCATCAAACGAGCTTGGTAAGAGTTGAATCTTCAAGGCAAGTCCGGTAAGTCCGTCCTGGCAAATCAGCGTTTAGTATAAGTCATTAAGAACAAAAGTCGCGAGGAATTTATCCTGGTGGATACTCTAGTTCGATTGCAGTCTCCGGCTAAGATCCTGCAGGATTTGCAGGTACGCGGCTTCTCGCTCGCGAGCTGACTGCTCGCTGGCAAAAATACCTCGCGCAGTGCGACTGCGGTGAAAAGCCAACTCGCTGGCCATTTGGTTATAGCGCATGCGGTCCCGCCAGGCCCTGTATCCGCGCGAGGTGAGCGCGTTCATCGAAGAGCCCATGCGCCCGCGAACGCTGCACAGGCGCTCGTATTCCTGCGGCGTAAACATGCCGCGCTGGCAATCAGGATAAAGATGTTCGCGAACGATGTTGCCCTCCCGCCGCAATCCAAAGTACACAGCCATCAGCGTGCCGATGAAGACGGGAACCATGATGACGAAGTAGGTGACAATGAAACCGATGCCGCCGAAGAGCACTGCCGAACCATTCCAGACGAAGTGCATGAATATCGCCAGCAGCAAACCGGCAACCGGCGCAATCAGCTTGACGGCAGTATTGCTTGACTGGCGGGCCCAGCCCAGGCCGATACCGGTCATGCTGGTAAACAGCGGATGCGAAAACGGCGCCAGGGTGCCGCGGAGGATAAAGGTTCCCGTTAGACTTCCCAGGCCGCCGTGTAAAACTGCTTTGCCGTAATACTGTATGTTCTCGGTCATGGCGAACCCCAACCCCACCATGCCGGCATAAACAATGCCGTCGACGACGCCGTCGAACTCGTCCTTTTTCCAGAAGAAGAATACGAAAAGTATTATAGCTTTCGCGCTCTCCTCGACGATGGGAGCTGAGATGACGGCGCCGAAGGCTTCGGCAGCGTTTACATTATTAGTAGCGACGGCGACAAAAATGCTGCTGGCGGTGTTCAGGATGATGGCTATGAACACTGCGACTAGCGCTCCCCAAAGAAAGACTGTCGTCAGCATCCATAATGGCTCGCTTTCATAGCGATCGATCCACAATAGCAACAGAACGTAAAAAGGGACCGGAAGCGTGGCAACTACAAGTCCGACTATTAATGCCAGTGGGCCGGTTTCAAAGCCGATAAGAAGCAGGACCAGCAAACCCAATAAGAGGGCGACCAGAGAAGCAAAGACTGCAAGCAAAACCTTCACCGCGCTTCTATGGCTTGAGGGCTTGATCGGAAAGGCGGGCACTCCCGCCGGTATGTAGGGATTGTTTGTCATCTGCTAAGCAGTTCTAACGCTGGTGCTGCTAACGAAGAAAGGAAACGACCGAGAAGTATAGTATCGATCACACTCTACCAATAGTTCAATTTGATTCGCCACCGCAACGCGAGCGTGTGACCGTGGTAAGTCATCCTTCAGCGCGCGCAGGTTAAAGCTCGTCCCCCGTCAATTGAGTAAGTGACTCCCGTTATCCAGCCCGCATGCTCCGAGGCGAGATAGAGAATTAGATCAGCGACTTCCCTGGCGTCGCCTACGCGACCCAAAGGGTGCGTGGTTTTGGAGTGCTTGAGGAAGGCGGCGTAATCCTCTTCGCTCATCCCGCCCCGCCGGTGGATATCTGTGACCACAACGCCGGGATTCACCGCGTTGACGCGAATTCCTTTGGGTGCCAGTTCGAGCGCCGCACAGCGTGTCAACTGGTCAACCGCTGCTTTTGAAACACAGTACGCGAGCAGGCCCGGAAAAGACCTGAGCCCCGCAACGCTCGAGACATTCACTATGTTGCCCCGAGTCTTTTCCAGAAACGGTACCGCCAGTTTCATCTGCTGGAAGACAGAGCGCACGTTGATATTCATTATCGCGTCCCACTGTTCCAGCGAAGTAGTTTCGATGCTCGCCGACAGGATTATTCCCGCCGCCGTCACCAGCACGTCAAGCCCGCCAAATCTGTCAGCAGTGTCGGCGATGGCGCGTTCGGCCTCAGCTTCAATACCCAGATCTGCGCTGATGGTGAAGACCTCGCCGCCGCTCCCCTTTATCGCTTCGCTGACTTCCTGCAAGGCTTGCAGGTTTCGTCCGATTATCGCGACCCGGGCCCCTGCTTGCGCAAATTGCTTTGCCGTAGCGCGCCCGATTCCCGACGTCGCTCCCGTCACCAGCACGACCTTTCCTCGAAAGCCGTCGTTCACGTTTATGTTCCCTCCCGCTCAAAATGTCAGACGCAGAGCATCAACTGAAACATCCGGGTTATGCCACCAACTTGCGATCATGTTTCCAGGCAGACACAGGCAGACACATATTGACAGAAACCGAAGAAGTTGAGTATTAACCTTTATCATAGAATAGTGATTAGTGCCGCCAACAGTTTTAGCCGGGAGCGGTCAACCAGTCCAGCCCTTTTTACCTGACTTGTAATTAGAGAACGCTGTCACGCGGATATACTCTATCGAGGAAAACGTTTGGTTATCGAGCCACCAGAACAAACGTCCTTCAAAAGGGAGGCGACCCCAAGGCATTCCGGCGGCATCCCGCCGTATCGTCGGCCTCCTCGTCCCCGTATGCCCTCGACCTCGGGTTATCTAATCGCGGCTGCGGCTGCGGCCGCCGCGCTTTTCTTCATCTTGTGGTGGATGCTGTTGAGTGGCGGCGATGAAGCTCCATGGGTGCCCGCCGGGCTGGCGGCCAGCGTGGTGATGCTGGTTGCCGTCTCTGCTCGTGAAGTAGTAATGCGTCGAGCCTGGACGCGCTTTCTTCTCGATCACAATCGACATGACGAGCGGGTAAGGGCGCCGCAAAGGAGGGGCTCCAGTAACGTCGGTTTGCGCTCGCCCAGCGTGCACGCGGCTGTGTTGCGAACACTGCAAAAACAATCGTCCGAAGCCAACGCCGCGGGTTCTTTGCCCGAAGCTCACCTCGATGCATATCACCTGTGCCAGGATTATCTGGCGAGTAGCGATCAGGCCCTGGGTTCGCCCCGTCTTGAACCGGAAAGCCGGCTGGCGTTGCGCACCGGCCAGGAGCGAGTCCGCGCGCTGCAAAAACATCATTTACTGAGCTGGGCTAAAGGCGCCGCCAGGGCCCTTACTCATGAAGCACAACAACGCGCGCGAGTTTCGGAGAAAACGGAAATGGCAACGCGCGCGCTTGATTGCATCGATTCAGCGCTTAAAATCTATCCGGACGAAGCAGAGCTGAATGAATCAGGAAATGCCGTACGCGAGTTCATAGTTTTGGTAAAGGTGGCTCACTGGGTCGAGTTGGCTGAGCGTTCAGCTTTCAAAGGTCAGTATCGCCGCGCAATAGACCGTTATCGTGACGCGCTGTTTTACCTCACTCGCGGAAGTGTGGACGAAGCCAATCGGGCCGCAACTGCGGAAAAAATAGGCCGCGAGATAGAACTCTTGCGTGCTAAGCTGAAAACGGATCGCAATATCAGCCAAACAAGCCAGGACCCAGGACCGCTAAAGGGCGAAGAAGAGACCAGGAATGATAGCGCCGCGATGCCCAAAGTGTAGGAGTTCGCGCATCCGCCGCGGCTACCGGCCCACGCCTTGGTTTCTGCGGCTGTTTGGCATCCATAATCTTTTGTGCGATCATTGCAATCTGTTATTTAGAGGCTTTGCCGCGCCGGGCACGATCCGAAAACACAGTAAGAAGAGGAGCGCCGTGCGGCAGTAATATCGTCCCATCCAGGGCGCCAGTGACTTGCGTCCGAAGTGCTGAATTTGAGTTACAGTTTAGGTAGTTCTGAGGTACAAAAATGAAAGTTAAAGCTTCACTTCTTACGACCTTTATCGTCCTCGCAACTTTGATCGTAGTTTACGGCCAGGATCCAGCGGCTTCCCAAGCTCCGTCTTCGACACAGAGCTCTTCGGTGGACAGCCAGGGAATCAGGGGCTACCTGCTTGGTCCTGGAGATGTTATTGACGTGCGGGTTTTTGGGCAGCCGGAGATGAACTCGGTGGTGGAAGTTGACGGTGACGGGAACCTTAGCTCGCTGCCGTTTCTGGATCCCATTCGCGCCAAATGCAGGACCGAAAAAGAAGTGCAAAAGGACATTGCTACCGCATATGCCAAGTACCTGAAGAACGCGCAGATCAGCGTGCGGATCACAGAACGCAAGAGCCGGCCACCGGCAACGATCTTTGGCGCTGTTCGCCAGCCCAGTCAGGTGCTGATGCTAAGGTCTGTGCGCCTGAATGAATTAATTTCCAAAAGTGGCGGCTTCACGGAACGAGCGAGCGGGACAATTCAGATATTACACACCGAACCGGTCATGTGCCCGGCACCCGGAGATGAGGCTGATGCCGCCCCGGTCGACGGCTCGGTTCCATTTAGGATTGTTCAAATTGGCGACTTGAAGGCGAATAAACCCGGCGCCAACCCATTCATTCGCCCGGGCGACTACATCTCCGTTACCGAGGCCGAACCTGTCTACATCACGGGAAGCGTTGTTAATCCTACAGGTGTCTACATGCGCGATGGGCTGACGCTCAGCACGGCGCTGGCGATGGTGGGTGACGTCAGGAAAGAAGCGAAAAAAAGCGAGATCATCATTCGTCGTGTGAAGGACCACTCGGACGAACGAGAGATCATTCGAGTGGACTACGCGGCAATCAAGAAGAATCTAAAGCCTGATGTCCTACTGAAGCCGTATGACTGGATCGATGTGCCGGAGTCTAGCCCCTTTTCCGGCGGGCGACTGGGACAAACTCTCTTGAGTGGATTCACGCAGGCAATCACTTCTACCGCCAGTATTTTACCAATGCGAGTGCTTTACTAAGTTGGGAAGGATTCGGAGTTAATAAGAGGTTGGCTCCGCAAGCGCCAGCCTCTTATTGTGTGATCGCCGGATTTACCAACGCCCCTTTTTGTTCTTAATGTACTGAACGAGTCCCACCGTAAGGTCGAGAGGATGGAAGAATGAGTCAGAGGCTAGCTCTAGCAGCACGTAAACGCAGGCGCATGATTACCTACGCCTGGGTCGCCGGTTTAGCGATCATAACAATTCTTCTGATTTATAAAGAGCAAACCGCGCTGCTTTACATCCTGGCGACCCTGAGCGTAACGGCCCTGCTGATTGTAGTGGCTACCGCCGACCTTGGCGGCAATCAAAAAAATGAATCCGCAACTGTTGATACTTCACCATCGGTGGGCGGTGAATCCGCCGCCAGTTCCCGTTCAAGTACCGCGCGACGAAGATAGGGCGAAGCATATTTTCGTTACTCCGCTGGCCCATTAGACCCAATCCTGAGCGCAGTCAGAAACAGGTTCAGCTTTGTCCTTTGGCAAGGGCAAGGTTAACAGTTGTTTTCTCCACTTCTTGACGTCAAATCCTGGTTGAAACTTCATGCCCACTTGTGCATAATCATCGCGCGCCCGACTCCCCGTTGGGCGAAGTGGTCGCGTGGGGTGAGGACACGTGGCCTTAGGGTGAGGGCTGTGGGAGGCCCTCGCCCGCTTTTTTTCTAAACACGGAGTCTGACGCGCGCGCTTGCGCACTCATCATTCCTCCAATTGCTCTTGACTGCTATGTTTAGAAATCGCTACAGGGGGCGTTGACTTTCATAGAAACTGGCATAATATACGCGGCTAGCGCCGGACCTATCGGTTGCTTCCGTCAAATGTCTAGTGGGTCACCATTAAGGTGAGGGTTTGCCACAGTAGGGCTTTTTCTAAAGCTGCATGCTGTGGCATTTTTACGTTCGTTTCGATCGACAGTTTGGATGCTGTAATCAAACCAGGGGAAGAGCCGTGAAATCGTTAAAGCGTTTTCTGGTGGGTAGCCCCATCAGGACAGAACGCCTGGCCCATGAGCGGCTGACAAAGAAGATCGCACTCGCGATTTTCTCTTCCGACGCACTATCCTCCACCGCATACGCGACCGAACAAATCCTGCTGGTCCTGGCTGCAGCCTATGTCGCCACCCAGGGCCAGGCATTCAGCAAAGTCATACCGATCTCGATCGCGATTGCCGCTTTGCTTGTCATCGTGGCAATCAGCTATCGACAAACAATTTTCGCGTATCCATCCGGCGGCGGCGCCTACATTGTCGCCAAGGACAATCTGGGAACGCTGCCCGGCCTGATCGCCGGCGCCTCTTTATTGGTTGACTATGTGCTGACGGTGTCCGTATCAGTTGCTGCCGGAGTCGAGGCAATTACCTCGGCGATGATAGGCACGCGCCTGGCCTGGCTTGATGACCACCGGGTGGTGATCTGCCTTGTTTTCATTGCGGTTATTACTGTCGCAAATCTGCGTGGAGTCCGTGAGTCCGGGAGCTTCTTTGCAGCTCCCAGCTACGCATTTATTTTCAGTTTCCTGTTTATGATCGGCTGGGGGTTGCTCCGCTACAAGATAAATCCGGGAATTGTGCCGCCGCCCAATGATGCCGATCTAAAGATAGCCGAGGGCTATCACGCGCACAGCCTTAGCCTCTTCCTCTTGTTGGGAGCGTTTTCAAACGGCTGTGCTGCCTTAACCGGTATCGAAGCAATTTCGAATGGCGTCCAGGCGTTCAAACAACCTGCGGCGAAGAATGCCGCTACGACACTTTCATGGATGGCCTTCCTTCTGGTCACCATGTTTCTTGGCACCAGCACCTTAGCTTATCTTTACAATGTTCATCCAAAGGTGCATGAAACAGTCATCTCGCAATTTGCCCGAATCATTTTTGTCGGACCGTTGGGTTGGTTCTACTACCTGGTGCAAGCGACAACTGCACTGATTTTGGTGCTGGCTGCAAATACGTCTTTTGCGGGCTTTCCCAGATTGTCTTCGATGCTGGCGCGCGATCGCTTCTTGCCCCGTCAATTAGCCAGCCTCGGAGATCGGCTGGTCTTTTCCAATGGCATCGTGATTCTGGCTATCTTCTCCGGCGTTCTGGTTTGGGCCTTTCGCGGAGATACCAGCCGATTGATCCCCTTATATGCCGTCGGTGTCTTTCTTTCTTTCACTCTTTCGCAAACCGGGATGGTAGTGCACTGGTGGAAAGAAGGAGGCGCGTTGCGCACGAGACGCCGGCTGGAAGGCGCTCAGAAGTCAGCCAAAGGTGAAGCGGGTGCAGCTGAAACCGGGGCAACCGTCGAGTCACAGCCGCAGTCATCGGCGGTATCACCTGCCCTTTCGCTTGCCGGCCGAAAAGCCAAAGCGCCGGACAATGGTTCGCACTGGAAAAAATCAATTGTGATTAATGGGCTGGGCGCTATTGCCACCTTCGTCGTGCTAATGGTTTTTATTGCGACAAAGTTTATTCATGGCGCCTGGGTAGTGGTATTGATAATCCCGATGCTGGTCGTGATGTTTCTCAAGATCCACAGCCACTATCTGGAGGTGGCAAAGCAACTCTCGACAGTAGGATTGCAGCAACTTCGACCCATTCATCACGAAGTCATAGTTCCCATATCGGGGATTCATCGCGGCGTTATTGCCGCGCTTGAGTATGCCAAGTCGATCGCCCCGCACCACGTCACGGCCGTTTACATAAACCTCGACGAAGAATCAACGCGCAAGCTTCGGGAGAAATGGGAGCAGTGGGGTTCGGGCGTTAACCTGGTTGTCCTGGCTTCGCCCTATCGCTCGCTGGTGCGCCCATTGCTTAATTACATCGATCGCGTAAAACGGCGCGCCCATGGGGACGTAGTAACGATAGTTTTGCCGGAATTCGTACCCGCGAAATGGTGGCAAAACCTTCTGCACAATCAGAACTCGCTGGTACTAAAAGGCGCTCTACTCTTCCGGAAGGGAATTGTGGTAACCAATGTGCCGTACCATCTCGAACACTAAAGTCGCGGGCAACTTGAGTTGGGCGGGCCAGTATGCGGGAAGGCTAAAGAGCTTTATGCTTCCGGAGTTTTGCCGGAGAGAAAGCAAGATCGGCAATAGACGGGTCGGCCCTGAGAGGGATAGAACGGCACAGTAGTCTGTTGGCCGCATCGAGCGCAGGTCACTGTTACTTCGATGCGTTGTCTTACTCCCGAGGCCTGGGCCGCAGTGATGGCTGCAAGTCGATCATTTTTTGCCTGCTTGCATGGCTTGCATCGTTTGGGTTCGTTCGATAGCCCTTTGTCATGAAAGAAGACCTGTTCACCCGCGGTCCAGATAAAACTCTCGCCGCAATCAACGCACTTGATTGTGCGATCCTGAAAATCCGCTGATGCTTGATTTAGGTTCGCATCTGCCCCAGACTCTGTCATTGGATCCCCTCCCAGTGAGCGTCAAAACGCAGCGAATAAAAAAGGCGGGTACCTTGTGCTCGACTTCTTGTTGTGCGAACTAACGAGGAAGGTCGCAAAACTAATTCAAAGAGGCTGACTCGGGAGGCTCCATTTCGAGAAGCCACAGCCGCATTGCTTTGGATTATCTACTATGTCAAAAATGTGTCAAGGGCGAACAGACTTCAGGCTGGTTTGATACTTCGTGTCCCTCATGGCGGTATTCTTCTTTCTGATTTAACTCGAAAGAGTTTGGCAAAAACGTGAACATTCTGGTCATCGGTTCTGGCGGTCGCGAACACGCTTTGGTTTGGGCCCTCAGCAAAAGTCCGGCTAAGGGAACGAAGCTGTTCTGCGCCCCCGGCAATGCGGGGATTGGGCAGGTTGCTGAGTGTGTTCCCATACGCGCCAATGAGATTCCGGCGCTGGCCCGGTTCGCGGAGGAGAAACCAATAGACCTGACCTTCGTTGGCGGAGAATCGCCTTTGGCAGCCGGCATTGTAAACGATTTCGAAACGCAGGGCCTGACGATAATTGGCCCGCGGCGAGACGCGGCCCGACTTGAATCCAGCAAAGGATTTGCCAAAGACTTCATGACTCGCCACAAGGTTCCCACCGCCGCTTACCGCGTTTCCGGCTCTGCCGCCGAAGCAAAAGAAGTACTTAATAGCGGCGAGTTTGGCGGCGAGAGTTCCGCGGTGGTAGTTAAGGCCGACGGCCTTGCCGCCGGCAAAGGCGTCGTTGTTGCTGCTTCGCGTGCTGAGGCCGCGAAAGCAATTGACGATCTTATGTTAGGTAACACTGTTGGCGCTGAGGCCGCTCGCCGAGTAGTGATCGAGGAGGCGCTAACGGGTGCCGAAGTGTCGTTATTGCTTTTCAGCGATGGAAGAGATTTTGTTTTGATGCCGCCGGCTCGCGATCACAAACGCATTGGCGAGAATGACACGGGAGCAAACACTGGCGGCATGGGCGCAATCACCGACCAGAGCGTTATTGATGCCGAGATGCTCGAGCGCATCGTCACCCAGGTTGTGGAGCCGACTCTGGAAGGCGCGGTCAGCGAGGGCTTCGCGTTTCGCGGGGTGCTCTTCATCGGCTTGATGCTGACCGATGAGGGTCCGCGCGTGCTGGAATACAACGTGCGCTTTGGAGATCCGGAAGCACAGGCGATTCTGGTGCGATTACAGTCGCCTCTGATCGAAGTGTTTGAGGCGATAAGGTACCAGCGATTGAGCAACGTGAAACCGCAGTGGTCCGACGGGTCTTCTGCCTGCGTTGTGCTGGCGGCTCGAGGTTACCCCGAACATCCTGAAACAGGCGCCCGCATTGAAGGTCTGGAGCGCGCCGCTGCGCGCGAACATGTCCAGACGTTTCATGCCGGCACCGGACGGACAGCCAACGGCAACTGGGTCACCGCCGGCGGACGAGTCCTGGGCATCGCATCACAGGGCCAGACGTTGGCTCAGGCGCTTCGCCGCTGTTATGAAGCAGTCGCAGACGTTCACTGGGACGGTATGCAGTACCGGCGGGATATTGGGAGGCAGTAATCAGGAGGCAGGAGGCAGGAGGCAGGAGGCAGGAAGCAGGAAGCAGGAAGCAGGAAGCAGGAGGCAGGAAGCAGGAAGCAGGAAGCAGGAAGCAGGAAGCAGACTCCTGCCGTCTGCCCGCTGCCGTCTGCCTCCTGATTCTGGCGAGCTATTTGCCACTCCTGATATACTCCAGGTCGAACCTTCCATTTGGAAGCTGCAAAGCTGCAACCGTTTGCGCCCAGCTTGCGTACACCGTCATGGGAAATCGTTTTGTTTTTTTAAACCATCGGTTTGCGAGCTCAATGAGAAACTACCCCGATTGCTGGAGGACTGACTGAAATGGGACTTGGGAGCAGATTAAAGCGCTCATTGCGCGCACTTTTTGGCGGCCTAATTGAACACACTGAAGATCCGGAGCTCATTCTTCAGCAGACCATTCGCGATATGCGTGACCGCGTGCCGGAGCTGAACAATTCGGTGGCTCAGGTGATGGCTACGGAAAAGCTCCTGGCAAAAAACAAGGAGCGGCTGGAAACCCAGGTAGTCGATCTGGACTCGAAGATTAAGGCCTCGGTAAAGATGGGTCGTGACGATATTGCCACCGCCTACATCGGCCAGCTGCAACAGGCACAGCTCGATCTGCTTAAAACCGGTCAGCAATTCGAGCACGCGTCGTTGGCATCCAAGCAGGCGCTCAAGGCGCGTGACAACTACGTCCTGCAAATGCAGCGGCGCACTGGGGAAGCGATGCAGCTGATTAACCAGTCGAAGCAGGCGAAGCTACAGGAACAGCTGGCCCAGACAATGGAATCGTTTCAGCTGGGTGACGATGCTTCGACGTTCAACGAGATGCGCGACAAGATAGACCGGCGCGCGGCGGCTGCCGAAGCCAAGATGCAATTGGGCGCTGCTTCCGTCGATACGCAAATGCAGGACATCGAGCGTGAAGCCATGGATATGCAGCTTCAGGACAAGCTGCTGGAGTACAAACGCGAGATGGGCTTGCTGCCGGCGGCTACGGGTGGTGTGAATCAGCAGGCCCTCCCCGCTGAGGGCGAGACCGGGGTGAGGGAACCAAGTCGAGCAATGGAGCGAGAGAATTCGTAACCAGCATTCCGCATGCAAAAACTTTTGCCGCCTGCCGGAAGATTTTCAAAACCAGCCATGGAGTTACCCAGAATTGATCCACGATACCTGAAGGAAGCCTTCAAAGAACCGATCAACTTTTGGGGCATGGCCACTTTCCTCATAGGGGCAGCATATTTTCAAGATGTTACGCCTCTGGTTGTCGGCTTCGGGGCCGAGGCTTTATATTTAGTGACCGTGCCAGCCACTTCTTTTTATCGCCGTCTGATCGACCGCCGCGAAAAGGAACGCGCCCGCAAGCTGCGCGAAAGCCAGCGCGAGGCGTTGATTAAGCGTTTCGACCCACGCGAGCGCGAAGCGGTCGAGTACCTTCGCTGGATGAAGAATCAGATCTACTCGAACTATAGAAAGTTCACCGGTACCAGACAGATACCCGGAAATATCCTAAGCCTGGACCAGCGTTGGGAAGATTTCGTCGACTTTCTGGATATTTATCGCCGGCGCAAGAACCATCTGCGATCGATTAATCGGCAGGCGATACAGAACCAGCTCAAGCAAGCAGAGCACGCTGTGGAAAATTCGCCGGATGAGCGCGCCAAACGAGTGCAGCAGGCCAACCTGGAAATACTGAAACGCCGCGTGGCCGCATTCAACGACATTGAACGATCAGTCAAGCTTGTGGAAGGCCAACTGCAATCGATCGAGAATTTTTTCGGCCTGGTAAACGATCAGGTGGTGGCCCTGCCCACGCCGGAACGAGTGTCCGCTCTGGACTTCGAACAGCTTAGCGATTCGATCGCGATGACCAAACAAATGCTCGAGGAAACTTCCGATACTTTTGCTGCGCTCGACAGCCATAATCGCCAGATAGGCAACTACGAACTCCTGCTTTCCGGTGGTACGCCCGGCAAATAGCCGGGAAAATTCGCGCTTCACACCCAACTGATTTTCCCAAAATAGTTTTTCCCGATTGAAGTAAAAATCCGAGCCGCCGGCAGCTTTCAATTGGCTTGCATGACCACCAGAATTTTGCCGATAAGAGGCGGGTTAACAGTAAGTTACAAGTTAACGTTAGGCCTCAGGAAACACACTGTATAGCATTGAAAAAAAAGATACCCACAAGATATTGACATCTGGCGTTGGGCGGGTGTATAGTCCGCTTCGCTTGGGACGAGGCGGGTTCGAGCGGAAATGCGCAGGAGTTTTAGTCGCTTTCCGCAGGGGCTTTTGTCGCTTCGAATAAGCCAACCGCAGTATCCGCATCACAGTAAAAGAGAGACGCTTTGGCCACTACGAAGGCGTCGATCTTTTTGGAGCCCACAAATTTTGCTCGCGACCCCTAGCGCGAGAAAGGCAAGAGAAGATGAGCGCAGCTATTGGCCCTAAAGCCTCCATGGAAAACGTATCTCCTTCGCTCGCTTCCGCACGACCCGCGAATCCTCCGCCGGGTTTAAATGCGCGGCGTGTAATCAGTAAGCGCTATTCCCTGAGAGATGCGCAGGGAAGATCGCTCGAAGAGTGGACCGACATAGTAAGACGGGTGGTGGGTCATGTTTCGCTTGCTGAAACTGATGGGGAAAAGCGCGACGAATTCTATAACGCGATGTCGGAAGTGATGCTCAATCGCGAGTTTGTGCCGAACACTCCCTGCCTCGTCAACGCCGGAAAAGCGAATGGACAGCTCGCTGCCTGCTTCGTGCTCGACGTGCCCGATTCGATTGCCGGCATCATGAAGACGGCAACTGACGCCGCGATCATTCATCAGACCGGAGGCGGCACGGGCTTTACTTTTGAGAAGCTGCGCCCCAGCGGTGGTATGGTGCGCTCGACACATGGAGTCGCCAGCGGCCCGGTGTCGTTTATGAACATTTTCAACACCACCACTGACACGGTGAAGCAGGGCGGCGTGCGTCGCGGCGCGAACATGGGGATGATGCGCGTAACGCATCCTGACATCCTGCGTTTCATTCATGCCAAGAATGATCAGCACTCGCTGACCAACTTCAATATCTCGGTAAACGTCACCGATGCATTTCTCGATGCCGTCGATCGTGGTGAGTGGTTTCAGTTGGAATTCGAAGGTCACCCGTGGACGGAGCCCATCTACGATCCTGTCAGAGACGGCGACTACACGGTTTATCGTCGTCCTGACGGATCGGTAGTCTCGTTCCCTGATCGTGAGTCTTTCCGCTCAATTAATCTGTCGAATTGCATCCAGGAAGAACCGCCGCGGCCGGGGATGGTTTTCGCGCCCGACATCTGGAACCGGATCGTTGCCAGCGCCCACAAGTATGCTGAGCCCGGCATCGCCTTCATCGATGAAGTTAACCGGCACAACCACATGATGAAGTCGATGGGCCCGATCATGTCGTGCAACCCCTGTGGCGAACAGTTTCTGCACTTCTCAAACTCGTGCAATCTGGGCTCGATCGATGTGAACAAGTTCTTTGACGCGGAGCATCGCCTGGATTGGAATCGTCTGCGCGAGGTGACCCACCTGTGCACTCGCTTCCTGGACAACGTTATCGATACCTGCGCCTGGCCGCTGCCGGAGATTCACGATGTAGTGAAAAGGACGCGCCCGCTCGGCCTGGGCATAATGGGCTTTGCCGATCTTTGCCTGAACCTGCAGGTTACCTATGGCTCGCCGGCCTCAATTGACCTGATGGACGAAGTGATGGGTTTTGTGCGGCGCGAGGCCTGGGTCGAGAGTCTGCGTCTGGGCGCTGAGCGCGGCCCGTTCCCCGAGCTGGAACCCAATCGCGAGGCCTATTCCGACTTTCTTTACAACCAGATTGGCATTCCGGTGGACACGCCTCTGACACCGCGCAACTACGAAGTGACTACTATTGCGCCCACGGGAACCATTTCGTTGGTGGCCGAGACTTCTTCGGGAGTTGAGCCAAACTTCTCCTGGGCCTACGTGCGCAAGGACACCCTGGGCACGCGCACCTACGTGCATACGCTGGCAGCGCAGGCGCTGGGCATCGAAGTCGATCAAACTGACCAGCAGTCGATTGACGAGGCCGCCAGCTATGTTTGCGAGCATGAAGCCGAGTTACCACCCTACTTCATCTCCGCCATGTCGATCAGCGCGGAGCAGCACATCCACGTGCTGGCCGCGGCGCAGCGCAACGTGGACAACAGCGTCTCCAAGACCTGCAACGGCGCCGTTAACGACTCAGTGGAGTCCGTCGATGCGCTCTATCGACTGGGGCGCCAGCTTGGCTGCAAGGCAGTGAGCTATTACCGCGACGGCTCGCGCGACAACCAGGTGCTGACCTCGATGAAGGCTGAGGAGAAGGTCGAGACCGCCGCCTCCGAAGCAATTCTGGAAGTGCTTGACGATCCGCCGGCCAGCCACGCCGACGCCGCGCACGTTGTATCTATCGGGGCGGACGCTGAAGTCCTGGCGCGGCAACAGGCGCAAGCCGAATCAACCGCGCCGGACCAGACGGCGCTGCGAATCGAGCGTCCACGCGAGTTGAGCGGCGCCACCTGGCAGATTCCTTTTGATGGGCAGAACCTCTACGTCACCGTCAATCACGATGGCCAGATGATTCAGGAAGTCTTTGCTACCGGTCCAATCAGTGGAGGGGTGGGCCTGCTGGCCTCGAAGATGCTGCGTGGTGGTTTCGATGCTGCCGAAGTCGCGTACAGTCTTAACAAAGTCACCGGTACGCATGCGGTATGGTTCAACGAGCGTCTGCTAACCTCCCCCGAGCAGGCCGTCGCCGAATGCATCATGATCACCAACCGCCGCCTGACCGGCAGCCCTGATTCCGCGCGTGCCATGGGCAAGCAGCAGCAAGGCACGACACAATCACAGGGCACCGGCGTGACCGGCGCCATCATGAGCTCGATGATCGGCATCTGCCCCGAGTGCAAAGGCCAACTGGAACATGCCAGCGGCTGTGACTTCTGCCGGGATTGTGGCTATTCGAAATGTAAGTGAAATCGGAAAGAGGTTATATAGCTTAAACCGCCGCGGAGGGCCG
>DASXRU010000189.1:0-3194 GCA_036506395.1 Pyrinomonadaceae bacterium
CGTAGTCGCGGTTAACGCCCGGCGTCATTTATCTTCGACCGGAGTTTACTGGCGCGAAGGTGTCATCGTCACAGCCGCTCACACGTTACGACGGACCGAGGACATTTCGGTAATTCTGGGTAACGGCCAAACAGTCGCGACCATATTCGCCGGCGCTGATCCAAGCACGGACCTCGCTGTGCTTAAGGTCGACGCTGCAGATCTTTCTGCTCCACGTTTCGGCGACACCGCAGAGCTCAAAGTGGGTCATATGGTTCTTGCTGTGGGCCGGGGTGCGCAGAGGGGTCTCAACGCCACGCTCGGGATCGTCGGCGTTTTAAGCGGTAAGTGGCGCAGCTGGCGCGGCGGACTAATCGATCAATTTATAGGGTTGGATCTCGTCCTCCACCCGGGCGCCGCGGGTGGCCCGTTGCTAGATGCTCATGGCCGCGTCTTGGGGATCAATACCTCAGGACTGTCGCGTAATATGGCGTTAACTGTTCCAGCTTCCACAGTGAATCGTGTAGTCGCGCATCTGCTGGAGAAGGGACACATCGGGCGGGGCTACCTCGGCCTGGGCATGTACTCGATACCACTTCCGGAAGACCTGAAGAGTGCGCTGAATCTGTCCGCTGATTCGGGATTAATTGTTGTGAGCGTAGAGCCAGGGGGGCCAGGTAGTCAGGCAGGAGTGCTTCTGGGTGATGTGATAGTAGCTCTCGAAGGGAGGGCGGTGAGCAACATTCGTGAGTTGCAAGGCTTTCTCGAACCAGATCTCATTGGCAAGACGTTATCAATATCCCTAATCCGGGGTGGCAAACCCGTTGAGATTAAAGTCGTCATCGGCGAATGAGACAAAGAAGTGCATAAGATAAATTAAAAGACAGGTATGGCCCGCGTGACGCGCGTTCTGATAGGCGCAAGTTCCGAAGTCGTACGGGCGGGGCTGGAGTCCTTGTTGGCCACGGTCTCTACTTTTGAGGTTGTGGGAAGTTTTTCTATTAGCACTGCATCCGCCCAAGTTGAGGAGCTACAACCGGACGTCGTGCTTTTGGACCTGGAGTCGCCTGAAGATGAGTCGAAGTCGCTGCCGATCGAGTTGGGGATCAGCCCGCTCGTCGTATTGACCGACAATAGTGAGAATTCGTGGGCGGTGGAGGCATTACGTTCGGGCACGCGAGCGATACTGCCGCGTGAGGCAACAGCCGAAGAGATTGTCGCTGCCATCGAAGCGAGCGCAGCGGGGTTGGTGGCCATACACCCTGATGTGCTGTCGATATTGTTCCCGACCACCTCTAGGGAACAACCAGAACCCAACCCTTTCGATCAGGTTCTTACGCCGCGCGAGATTGAAGTGCTGCGTATGATGGCACAGGGACTGGGAAACAAGGAGATCGCCTACCAGCTAGGAATTTCGGACCATACCGTTAAGTTTCACATCAGTTCAATCTTTGCCAAACTCGGCGCCTCCAGTCGCACTGAGGCTGTCACAGTGGGTATCCGGCAGGGATTGATTATGATTTAGGGATGCTTGTGTGCTTGCTCGAAACCCCATGTACGTGGGATGCTCAGAGTGATTCTCGGCTGGATCGTTATGTTTGGGCGCGAACGATGGACGCTACGCCACTGCGCCAGACTGTGTGAAAACTCCGTTCATGACCGGTTCGACCCCGGTCGATCGCTCCGAAATTTTCTAAAAGCTCTCCAAGAAATAAGGCACCGCTAGGCTCCAGACGCGACTGGACATCTTTTCCGACTTAGAGTAATCAGGGTCCAAACTGGATAAAGCGGGAAAAGTAGTCTCGTCTTTAACAAGGTGATCAAAGAAAATCCCGCGGCGGTCGTTGCCTATCTACGCGGCTGGTTGAGAGCCGTGAAGCTTCTCAAGGAACAGCCAGAGACGACGGCCGAAGTCTACTGGCAGGAGCAGGAGGCGGCGGGCCGCAGCGTGCCCGTATCGGTGCTCGATAAGACATTGCGCCGGATGCGCTGGGACACTGACATCACGCCGGAGATTGAGAAATATCTCGCCGATCAGGCGCAGGACCTTTTGAAGGGGGCAGGAGAGGGGCGTCTCAACTCGATCCCGGATATTACCAAAGCCCTCAACAAAGAGCTGCTTCGGAAAGCCAAGGCCGGGCTCTAAGATCGCTCTCTGCTGAGCATGCGACGCGCGCTGGTTCCAGTTGCTGAGGCGGTCTTTCCTTTTATTGTCGTTGCGCTTTTGTGGGAAGCCTTTTCGCTCTTCGGACCCTTTCCGCAAAAACTTTTCCCTCACGTCGAGACAATCGTCGCCACATTCGTTCGTCTCGTCGGCAACGGAATTTTGCTCATCCATGCTTCGAGCACCCTGCTCCGATTAATCCTCGCGTTTCTCCTCTCTACCTTCGTCGGAGTGAGCTTAGGGATCATCATCGGCCGTTACCGCTGGGCGGAGGACTTCTTGCTACCGCTCGTCAGCATAGGTAATCCCATTCCGGGTCTGGCCTATGCGCCACTGTTCGTCCTGTGGTTTGGCCTGGGTAATCTTCCTGCTGTTCTTCTCGTGGCATTTGCCGCGGCTTTTCCCGTCGTGCTCAATACCTGGACCGGTGTGCGAGCTGTGAAAGAGATCTGGATCCGAGCGGCCCAGGCAATGGGCGCCGCGGATCGTCAGCTCTTCTGGAAGGTCGTTCTTCCCGGCGCCCTGCCCTACATCTTAACAGGCTTGAGACTGGGATTGGCTCGCGCCTGGCGCGTGCTGGTTGCCGTCGAGATGCTGACCTCTGTCAGGCTCGGTCTCGGCTGGCTCATTTTCGGCGCGCGCGAATTTTTGAACACCGACGTCATGCTGGCCGGAATCACAGTTATCGGGCTTGTCGGATTTCTTTTGGAAAAACTGGTCTTCGAAAAGCTCGAGCGGTTAACGCTTGTGCGCTGGGGGATGATGGAGGCATGAATTCGTACCGTTCAAGGTTCAATGTTCCGGGTTCAATGTTGGGGACCGGGAACCTTGAACGTTGAACCTTGAACTCGGAACGAGGTTCAGAGGTCATGCGGATAAGCAATCTGATAAGAGCCGTACGTGGAGCGATCCTCTCTGTCGGAATGGCCTGCTTGATCTGGGAAGCATTCTCCCGCAGCGGTCTGTTTGCTCCCGTGCTGGCGCCGTCCGTGGTTTTAATTGGCTCGGCCCTCGGTCGAATGATTCTCAGTGGGGCAATGCTTCGCCATAC
>DASXRU010000190.1:0-16756 GCA_036506395.1 Pyrinomonadaceae bacterium
TGCAACACGACCCACCCGCTACCGCGTGGTGGTACTGACCTCACCGGGACCGCTCCCTGTATTACCTCGTGGGACCGCTTGTGGTTAATGGCAACGCGCAAACTGACCCACGAGCTGCCAACATTGCTCATTAATCAACCAAGCGGTATCTTTTGTCGCAACCGTATCGTTCGGTGGGCGTTTAGACTAACGATGAAGATCAAATCCACCCTTCTCAGTCTCTTGCTCCTGGCTGGATCGCTCTCGATGATGGTGCTGGCTCAGCCATTTGTTATGGCCCAGGTGGACGCGAAACCCGACGGTGCGGCCCCGCCGAAGACCCAGGAGGATAAAGAGAAGGAGCTCGAGCGCCGGCGGGAACTGGACCGCAAAACACTGAGCTTGCTTGACGAGATCGCAGGTGGGGCCTGGAGCCTCAAGCTACCCGAGAACCGTTCGTTTGTCCTGGCCGCCACGGCTGACCTCTTTTGGGAGCGCGACGAAAAGCGGGCGCGCACTATATTTTGGCAAGCGCTCGACAATCTCAACATGGCCAATCCGCCCGCCCCTCAGACGGGGGCCAGAGCGACGGCCGCCAGTAAGGCCCAGAGTCCCAATCAATACTTCGCTACCTTCGCATTACGCCAGGGGTTTCTGCGCAAGGTTGCGCGCCGCGATCCGCAACTCGCCCTGGACATGCTGCATGGCACGCGTCTGTTGCCGCCTGAACCGGCTAACGTCAAATATCACTTGCCCGACGAGAGCGATCTGGAACAGGAAATAGCCAGCGAAGTTGCCGCGCGCGATCCCAGGAGGGCCTTGCAGATTGCCCGCGAAAGCCTGGCCAAGGGTTTGACGTTTCAGCTGTTGAATCTCCTGTACCAGCTCAATGAGAAGAACCACGACCTGGGCTCTGAGTTTGCCGGGGACATCATCGACAAACTCCACACTGCGAAGTTGACAACCGACGGATCCGGCGTCCAAATCGCCATCCAGCTTTTGTTGTCGAGCAGAACTCCGAAGAATGTTGCCGGCGAGAATGCCCTGGTGGGTGGATGGCGGCTCAAACTTAGCGATGAAGAAAGACGCGATCTGGTGGAGTTGATTGTGGACGCAGCCTCGGAAGTATCTGCAAACCCAAATCTCTTTTTTTCTGTCACGCAAATAATGCCCGAGGTCGAGCAATTCGCACCTGAGCGAGTCGCGATGCTTAGAAAAAAGCTGGCGGAAGTTGATCGCGGCCTTAATCCGGAGCAGAAGGGTTGGAATGAATACAACGACCTGATCATGAAGGGTAACGCGGAAGAGATGCTTGAAGCCGCCGCCGCGGCCGATGGCGAGAGACGCGAGTCTCTCTACCGACAAGCGGTGGTAACCGCAGTAATGAATGGCAGGGCCGACCGGCTGCGCGAGTCTATTAACAATCAAATCGAGGACGAGGCGCGAAAGAAAAGCCTGATTGATGCGCTGGACTCCGAACAAATCGGCTTCGCAGCGTATCGCGGTCAGACGGAAGAGCTGCAAAAGTTGCTGCCGCAAATCCGGCTGAAAGAAGTACGGGCCCGGGCGATGGCCGAGATAGCCATCCTGCTGGAGAAGAAAGGGGACCACGACGAAGCGTTGAAGCTCCTCGACGACGCCCAGGCGTTAATCAAGGTCGATCTAAAAAGCGAGACTCAATCAGACGCGCTAATGATGCTGATGCTCGCCTCTGCGCTGGTAGATCCACCGCGGGCCTTCGCAATGGTTGAACCAATAATCGACCGCGCCAACGAAGAGATCTCCCGGTTGCTGCTGTTGGATAAGGTGGTGAAAAGCGGCGTTGTCAAAAAAGGAGAAATAATGATGGGGCAACCGGGATTGCCCCTGGAGTTTACAGTGCTTAGATACGGCAAGGGGATTGTGGCACTGGCCGGCGCGGACTTCAATCGTACGAAGGCTGCGGCCGATCGGTTTCAGCGCCCCGAGCTGAGGATCATGGCGCGGCTGCTGATCGCTCAGGCGCTGCTGCAACAGCCGCCGCCAAATCCTGTAGTGCCCTAATGTGCGTGCTCGTCTCGCTTACTCCCTCCCTCTGGGAGGGTTTAGCGTGCCGGCTCCCTCAGAAGAAATACGCGCGGCCTCGATGGCCGCGCGTCGTTTCGATGAGGTCACCCTTACTTTCTGAATTGGAATTATCGCGCCGTTATTAGTTTAGTTCGCCGGATTGGGCGGGCCGCGTTCATCATCTAGAAGCGGCGCGCGGCCATCGAGGCCGCGCGTTAATGAATCGTTTGATTGATTCGCCGCAGGCCCTCCCCTAAACCCCTCCCAGAGGGAGGGGATAGAAACAAAGAAATTGAAATAGGGGCACCGCCGCCAAATCAGACTAACTCGACGCAGTAATGATCGAAGCCCGGGCCCCGGTCAGCTCCGAAAAGTCTTTGGAGTAAATCGCATCAACAGTTCGCACCCGGGTAACTGCCTCCGCCAATTCTTCATTTGAAATGAAACCGTCGGCCACGTTTTCAATGGCCCAGATTGGTATGTGCGCCGCGGTGTGCAGCAGGTCTTCCAAAAGGTTCAAGTACTGCTGTCTGGTTTCCACATTGCCGCCAAGCTTGCCCGCACTCTTCCGTTCCAGCTCCGGCCAGAAGTCATTACCGCGCCGTAGCCATTCTTCGCGCCAGGCCAGCCGGCGTGCATTCGCATCGCCGTGTGCATGGGCGGCGGGCAGCCGCAGGAAAAGCAGATCCGTATGATGGCGCTCCGCCAAAAAGTCCCTGGCTTCCTGATTCGTGCTCTGGTTACGCAGCGAGTTGTCTATGGGAACCGGGGCCGACTGTTGCAGGCGGCGAAAAACGATCGATAGAGACAAAGGCTGGCGCAAAGCCATCGTGCCGGCGTCGAAGGAAAGCACGTAATCGCCGACCATCATTCCCAGCATTAGAGCGCAGGCCCGCTTGATGGGCGAGCTCATCAGCTCGGCGTTCTCGCGCACGTTGTCGAACCACCAGGCGTCAGTTTCATTGAACCAGTTGAGCAACGATGGATTACTCAGTTCAACTCGCGGCATATAGGCATCGTCGAGGATAATCTCGACGTCGCTTTCCGAGAGGTTCTCGGAATTGTTTTCAATCAAGGCGGTCGCTTTCGTCCAGGCCCATTGCGCGTGATCGTTTGCGGCTACGCGAACCTTCCAGTGCTTCAGGTACAATCCCAGGTTCGGCTCGCCGGCAAACGGCAAAGCGGCGGAGCGAAACTTCAAACGCCGCAAAACGCTCAGCTCAAATCCGAGCCAGCCGTTTGCGTTCGTTCCTGCGCCGTTGAGATTCGACATTGAGAATCAGAATTCCAGATGATCAATTTCTGTTGTCACGGGCGCGCTGTCGCCGTTCGCAGCGTACGACTGCGTTTCCTTTAATGGACCCAGGGCGAGAAATACCTGCACGATTTGCGGGTCGAACTCCAGAGCCGACCAGTCGATCAAGTGCAGACGCGCTTGCTGTTCCGAGTAAGCCGGGCGAAAGGGTCGCGCGTCCGTCAGCGAGCAGTAGGCGTCGGCGACGCGCAGGATGCGCGCGGCCAGTGGAATCTGTTTGAACGATAGACCATCCGGATAGCCCGAGCCATTCCACCACTCCTGGTGCCACCTGATGATGAGCTGGGCCCCGCGATCTGCGCCGGCGCGCCCCGCTTCCTGTTCGCCGATTAGTGGATGGCGAGCGAGATCCAGACGCTCTTCCTGAGAGAGGGGACCCGCGCGGCGAATGTAATCGCGTTCCATTACCAATTCGCCCAGGTCATGCGCGTAGGCGGCCACCCGCAGTGAAAGCCGATCCTGCCGCCCAAGATGGAAATGCTTCGCCAGCTCATCAGCCACCACGGCAATTCGCGTTGCATGCGGATGGCTATAGTCTTCGAACTCATCTGTGGCCGCGCCCAGCGGCTCAAATGTTTCCAGGGCTACTTCTTCGTTGTCGGCAAAAATCTGTACTGATGACATGTGCCAAAAATCTTTTGGTCGGAAGTAGGCGAATGCGATCTGCGTTCCGTTCTACTTTTGATTAATAGTGCGCAATAACTGGTGCGCAGCTTCGTTGTTGGGTTCGAGCGCCAGGGCCCGTTCAAGCTCTGTCTGAGCGCGCCGGGCGAATCCCAGCTCGCGGTACAAACGTGCCAGCATCACGCGATATGTAGCGTTCGCGGGATCCAGGGTAATGGCGGTTTGCAATTCAGTCTCGGCCAGGCGACGGGCCTGCGGCTGCGTCGTCAGCGCGCTGCCATAATACGCTCGATATCGCGCCTCACCGGGCGAGGCTTGCGCCGCTTCGGCAAGACATCTTATCGCCAGTAAACTGTTTTCCTGCTCCAGCGCCGCCAGACCCTGCTGAAATCTAGTCTCCGCGTGTGATCTCTCTGGTGACTCTCCTTTTACCTGAGCGGCCGGCTTCTTTTCTGCGGGGACTTCGCGAGGTTTCTCGACACTCCGCGGAGAAGCCGGCGACGGGCCCTGCGATGTGCGTGGGGCCGTTTCCCCGACGCCAATCTTGGCGTCATAAGCTGAACGCAGAGAGGCATCCGCCAGCGTTTCATATGCCTGCGCAAAGCGTGCAAAAGCAGATTCCAGATCCCCGCGAACCTTCAGGCTCACGCTCTTATGAAACTTGTCCGGGTGGAAACGGCGCGCCAGGCTGTGATAGGCGCGCTTGATTTCCGCCATGTCGGCGAGGCGTCCAATGTCTAGAACGTCGTAATGATTATCTGCATTGTTTACCCGGGCTAACATCGCTTTCAGCTCTCGCTCTTCCTTCGCTTTGGTTGTGGCGGTATCCTCGCTGATAGTTTTCAATGGTCCGCTCGTGCCAGCCGGCGGCGCGGCCGCCTTCTTCAGCTCTCCCGAACTGGCGGGCGCTTTCGGATCCGAAGGCGTGAGGGCACTTGACCAATCGCTGCGCTGCAAAAGTCCGCCCAGCGCCAGCGTATAAGCCAGCCGCAGGGCTTCAATGTCTTTGAGGCCGGCCAGCGCCTTCAGCTCGCTGACTGACATTGGCGCCGTGACGCGAGAAAGGAAAGAAGCTTCCGCCGAAAGCAGGCTGATGCCGTTATCTGCGTCGGCGAATGGCGAAAGCGTTTCATTCGTACTCTGGAACCTGGCGGCGATGAAATTTCCCGGTAAGCGACGCGCGCATTCAATCAACAACAATCTGGAATCAAGGGTGATTCGCATCTCTTTCGCCAAACGGACGCGCGCATCGTAGCTCCATTGGCCATCTATCCATAGCAGCGCCAGGCGAAGTACATCGGACACTTGTTGGGCCCGTATCGCGTCCAGATCGGAGCGCTTAATGAGGCCCTGACTCAACAAAGCATCTGCCAGATCCTGATCGCCCTTGCCGCCGAACCTGGCGATCAGCGCGTCATTGAGCACCCCGCCCTTTTTCAGAACCTCCCCCAGGCGATGAGTCCGCAAATTCGATGTGGCGTACACAACCTCGCCGGCGTCGAAATAGACGACAACCTTAACGCGCTCGCGCTCCAGGCGAAGCGCGCCCGAATTCTTTGCGGTACCTATTTCTCGAATAAGCTCGGCAAGCGGATGCTCGCTCAAATGACCATTCATGCGCGCACTGGACCTCATCCAGCTCTCAATCAATATAACGCACGCGCGCGCGAAAATAGAAGGAGGGAGTCATTGCCGATTTCCAATTGCCAAATGCCGATTGGCTGTTTCGTCAAGAGCCAATTGGCAATCGGAAATCGGACAATTGACAATGGAAGAGGCCCACCCGCTACCCCGACGTGTCGGAGTACTGACTTCATCGGGCCCGAACCTAGCGCCATTCAGCCAGGCAAGTCGAATAAGAGGGGTTTGACACCTTCCGTCTTGCTGAATAGTATTCCTTCAACATTCAACAATTCAGATTGGCAATTACTTCCGTGTGGTAGCGAAGTATTTGCGGAGCATTTGCGCCGACGTGATCCGATAGTTGCGAGTTAGTTTTCTGAGGGGGGAAACGTGGCGGGAACATCGCAAGACGAGAGCGGCCTGGCTACGCAGGATGACGCCAAAGCGATCGCGGACGACAACACTCAGCTGCGGCGCCTATCCGACTATCGCACGCTAATGCTCGCTAGTATTACGCACGAGCTACGCACGCCACTGACAGCGATCCTGGGCTTTGCGGAGATCCTGCTGGATTTTGAAAAGCTAACGGAATCGCAAAGAGAGTTCTGTGAAAAGATTCAAAACTCCGGGAAGCAGTTACAGAGCACCATTAATCTGCTATCCGATTTAACAAATCTTAGCCCTGGTGGCTCCGAAAGCGTCGTGCACGAGTTTTCGCCAGGCAGTGCATTGCGTGAATCGTGTGCAGCGGTTTCACGCCGGGCGGAAAAGAAAAGTGTCGTGCTTGTTTGCAACATTGATAATGCATTTGCCAGCGTGGTGTCAGATGAAAGCCAGGTCCGCCAGGTGCTTTTCAACTTTCTCGCCTACGCGATAGCCCGCAGTCCAATCGGTGGCCGGGTGACATCCACGGTAACAACGGCAGCGAACAGCGACGTTCTCTTCAAGATAAATGACGAAGGCGAGCCCGTCGACCTCTCCCGCGGCCTCGACTTCGCCGCTGTTGGCAGTGACGGCGAGAACCCCAACCTGCACCAGCTTGGGCTGGAAATCTCCCGGCAACTTCTCCAGGCGTTGGGCGGCACTGTCACGCTTGAGAATCGAGAGCCGCAAGGCCTCGAGATAGCAGTGAAGCTGCCAGCGCACCCGTCGCTGCCATAAAGTGGGTGTCAGAACCGCCTGCGGTAGCGGGCGGGCCTTTTCTTATTCAAGTGGGTCCAGCCACGGGCAAGGGCCCGCCCCGCTACCGCAGGCGGTTCTGACACGCCCACTGCCTGACCAGCCTCCCACTCATTACCGCCAAATTTATCGTGATATGATGCGAAAAAAGGAATTGTTATACGAGGCGCAGTGCCCTGATTTGTAACGCAAACTGTTAGTTTGCGATGGATGAAGGCCATTCGACTTTTGCGCAAGCTAACAGCTTGCGTTACAAAAACTAAATGTCGTCGCTGGAACTAAAAGAAGAACAGCCGCGCGCTTTGGATCTCGAAGTGCGAGAGTGCACGCAGATCGACGAGTTCGATGCCTGCATACGATTGCAGCGCGAGGTGTTTGGTCTGCCTGATCTCGAGATTTCGCCGCGGCGTCATTTGATTGTATCGAGAGAAGCCGGCGGCTGGACGCTCGGAGCCTTCGCAAAGGGCGAGCTGGTTGGCTTTGTGCATCAAATGATCGGCTTGCGCGGTGGCCAGGAGGTTATTGGCTACTCGCACATGATGGCGGTGGCGGCTGAGTATCAGAATCGGGGGGTAGGCGCGCGATTGAAATGGGCCCAACGAGCGCGCGCGCTTTCCGAGGGACGCGAGTTGATTCGATGGACGTGGGAACCACTGCGCGCGCGCAATGCACATTTCAATCTCAACCGCCTGGGAGTTGTGGTGCGCGCGTATGCCGTTAACTTTTATGGCACGGATTATTCGACTAATCCTTCGGACGAACTTGCAGACCGGCCGGGCCTCGACAGCGATCGCCTGTTCGCAAGCTGGGAGCTTCGCTCCCCGCGCGTCGAGGCGCTGGCCGCCGGGCGAGAGCATCAACTGCCATCACCGGACGAAGTTATTGAGATCCCGCCCGATTGGGGCGCGCTGATCAAGTCGGATGTGAAGACAGCCCGGGCTGAGTTACTTCGCGTTCGCAATGAGTTTCTGAAGGCATTGGCCGCAGGTTTGGTATGTCGCGGTTTTGATCGGCAGGCAGTCCGGCCCAGGTACTTGCTGTACGGGGAGTAGGAGGCAGGAAGCAGGAAGCAGGAAGCAGGAGGCAGGACACAGAGCGCAGAGCGCAGAGCGCAGGAGCACGTTGTAAGAATCCAAAATCCACAATCTGAGTCTAAGATCTGATACTAAAAATCGGCAATCGGCAATCGGAAATTGGCAATCGGCAATGGCCCTGACTCGCTTCGATCGTTACGTTGACCGGCACGCGCGGGCTTTCACTGAGCGGCTGCAGAATCTCTGTCGCATGCCGTCAGTGGCTGCGCGCGGCACCGGTATGCGCGCGATGGCCGAAGCAGTCGAGCAACTAATGCAGCGTGCCGGAGCCGGCACGCGCGCATTCAAGATCGGCAATGGCTATCCAATCATTTACGGTGAAATGGGCGCCGGGCCGCGCAGCTTCCTCGTCTACGGCCATTACGATGTTCAGCCCGTGGGCCACCTGACGGATTGGTCGTTTGGTCCATTTGCCGCCAGCATCGTTGACGGCAAACTCTATGCGCGCGGCGCCGCCAACAGCAAAGGAGATCTGCTGGCGCGACTGGCCGCGGCTGAGGCCTATCAGAAAACCTACGGCAAGCTGCCCGTATGTTTGCGATTTGTGGTCGAGGGCGAAGACGGTCTGGGCAGTCCCAGCCTGTATCGCTTCGCTTCCGAGCACGCCGACATGTTGAGCGCCGAAGGATGCTTCTGGGACGAAGGTTACAAGGACACAACCGAACGGCCCATCATCAGTTTGGGATTCAAAGGCATCACGTTCATCGAGCTGCGAGTTCACGGCGCGCGCAGCGAGCTGCACTCGAAATGGGGCGCAATTGTTTCCAACCCCGCCTGGCGTCTGGTCCAGGCGCTATCAACTTTAACGTCGCCTAAAGGGGTGATCACGATTGATGGCTTCTCTTCGCACGTTGCATCGATCACGCCGGAGGATCTTGAAGCAGTAAAGACTATTGAGCTTGATGAAGCAGGATTGAAGCGCGAGTTTCGCATCGCCGGTTGGTTGCGCGGCATGAAGGGCGCCACCGTGGTGAGGGAACACATTTTTGGCGCCACCTGCACCATCTGTGGAATTCAAACCGGACACACCGAGGCCGGCGCGAAAACCGTCTTGCCGAGCACTGCCATGGCCCGTCTGGATTTTCGTCTGGTGCCTGATCTAACCCCGGGCCTGGTAGCCGACCTGCTGCGCGAACATCTCGACACGCGCGGATTCACGGACATCGAAATCATCCAGTTGGGAAGCGCCCCGCTGGCAAAATCGTCACCGCAGTCGTCAGTGGCCCGCGCGGCGATCGAGTCAGCTACTGAAGTTTACGGCGCCGCGCCAATCGTGTATCCGATGGATCCCGCCAGTGGTCCGGTTGGCGCAGTCTGCGGCGCCGGCAATCCGCCGACGCCGGTTGTCTCATTCGGCACCAGCTATTTCGCTTCCAATCCACACGGCCCCGACGAAAACATTCGCCTGGATGATTTTCTTCAGAGCATAAAATACTTTGGCAGGATCATTCAGCACCTGGGCGGGGCAGGGAAAGCAGCGGCGAAAACGAACACCAGCGGCATTACCAAAACGAGTGGTATCACGAAGAGCGGTAGCGGAGAGCGTTCGCAGCGCAGTAATCCCTCGCGGGGCTAACCCGACTCTGGGCTAACGAGTTGCTGGAAAAAGTTTGGGCGACGTGGTTTTAGACGCCACAAATGCGGTAGTTTTCTGCGACACTTAAGGTGTCTTATACATGTCGGCGGCCTCGCCTAGTGGAAGGAAAAATCTCTATGTCTTGGTACCGAATTACGTTTCCGTTTGCCGATGAACAGGCACTACAAACTGCCTTTGGGCTTGTAGCGTTAGCGGGACAACGAGAAAAGCAACACAACGCGGTGGGCTTTGCTATCTTCGACGCACCTGAGTTTTACGAAGACGATCCTCATCGCTCAAGCCAAGTCTATTATTTTTCGCCCGTAGCCGCTGACTTGTGCGCCGATCTTATCGCACCTTTCTCGCCGGTACCTTGTGACGCGCCGGATCGAAATCTTTTTAACCTTGGCCTTGCGTACGGCACCTTGCAAGGCTCTGAATCATGGGACTTGCTGAAATAGAGGCTCCCGCGATTTTGTGGATGTTCTCCCAATGAAAGGCGGAACTTCGGCCCTCGAGAGGCCGCCCAACAAATCGTTGGACGCGAGCGGCGGGAGCGTGTTTCTCAACTTGACTCGTCCGGCGATGCTTGATTGAATTCGCGCCGCCGCGTCAACTCAACCGTTGGATTGCTCTGAATTGTCCTAAAGGATGATAACTATGAATCGTCTCCTCAGACCAGCTGCGCATTTGCATTCATCTTGCTTCTTGCCGTCTTGTCCGTTGCGCAATCACGCACAATGTACATTGGCGATGTCGAATTGCACTTGGGAATGTCTCGCGAGGCGGTCATGAAGGCGCTCACGCCACGATACAATGTGGCGGCTCTCGGGGAATCTAGTTTTACGGTAACGCAGTACGACCCAACGCAAAAGCTTCACAACCTTCTTGGTTCAATTGGATTCGACAATAATCAACTTAGTTTCATCAATCGATCAATAGATACATCCGGTTGGCCCAACGATGAAGGGTATGCCGTGGGAAGGGCGATTTACGACGGTATAAGCGGGTCTATTCCTGTTACAGATTCCGATGACGCAAAAAGAGCGGCTGCGAGAATTGTCATATCGAGTGATGACACATCTCGGCCACGTGGCAATATGAAGACGATTGATATCTACATTAACGACCGAAAGATCACTGTTGTGGTATTTGATGCCGACGGTAGTAAAGGCGTTAATGCATCCGTCGCTATTCGCGCCAAACCTTGGTAATTTCCAGGGGCGCAATCCAACAACTCGTTTGGACCGGAGGTTCGTTAAGTTGGTTGATTGATTCAAGGTTGATGTAATCGCTGCGCCCGATCAACTCAACCGTTGGGCATCGTAATCTAGATCGCAAAGGTGTCTTATGACCAAACGCCTCGGCTTATTGGCCATTCTGCTGATCACTGCAGTTGTCGTCTCCTGCGGTCAGACTGACGAAACTGACAAGTTAATTGGCGAGATGAACACCAACAGAACTAAATGCCAGGAACTTACTAAACAGGCCGAGGCTAAACGAGCCGACGCAAAAAGGCAGTTTGATGCCGGTCAACGTGCAGAGAGGGAGAAATCTATTGACGAAGCCGCCAACCTATACGGGCAGATCGCCAAACTACTCAACGAGTCCGCGGACAAAGCGGACAAAATCGTTACCATTACAACCACCGATTGGTACAAGGAATATTTCACAGCTTATTCGAAGTGGACCCGCAACCTTGCCAAGTTGGCTGGCGGCGCACGGGAGGAGCTAATCGTTCGGAAAAATGGTACGCCGACCGCGGACCAACTGAAAACATGGCGTGCAAACATTGCTGAGATACGCAAAGAGAATGACGCCTTTGTGAAGCAAATTGCGAAGCTTGAATCTGATAATCGCATGGTTCTCGTTGCTCACGATTAGATGTTCTCGCGACCGATGTCCAACAAATAGTTGGAGCGAGGGCTGCGCAGCAATTCGGACCGGACGTTGGCGCAAGCTGAAGGGTGTTGCTACTGTTAGGGGTCCCCAATGGTAGGATACGAACGGTGGAATTACATTGGTACGAGGCGCACGGAATAGGAAAGAAGTGAAGATCAAACGTTATCTGGATTGAAAGCGATGAAACGATCAAAGCTAATCGGCAAATTTGTCATATGTATTCGGAATGAAGAATGTGAGGATCTCGAGCCTCGGAAGCTATATCGAGTGCTGCCGGATGAGGCCGCCGCGGCGGATGGTTACATTCGGGTGATTGATGAATCGGGTGAAGATTACCTCTATCCCCGGGATTACTTCCTGCCCATAGAGTTGCCTAGAGTTGCAGAGAAAGCCTTGTTATCCGCGGCCTAGGTATTCGCCTGCGGCCCAACAGTCATTGCAGGCGAGCCGCGATTGCGCGGCTCTCAAGTTCAAAGATTGAATCAGGCTTCAATGCTGCTCGCGCGGCCACCTGAATTCCAGCGTTAAGTCGCTGCTCTTTAGTGTGACACTTCCGGTACCGTCACAACATTAATTGACTTGTTGCGATACCTACATATTGTTCCCTTTGAACGCTTAATTATTTTAGGAGGGGACAACTATGCTTAGTCAATATCTCTTGCTCATACTCGCTGCTTTGCTAATTTATACGGCGAGTGCCCAGCCGACCTTCGCTCAATCACCAGTGGGGAAAGATGCCCGCCTTGCAGAAGAAGTGAAGCAGAACATTTCCCGGATCGGCCTCGGCTCGGAGGCGCGCGCCAGGGTTAAGCTACATGACAAGAGGGTACTGGTAGGATATGTCAGCCAAGTTGGCGCAGATTCCTTCACGCTTATGGACAGGAGAACAGGTGCACCAACCGCCGTCCCTTATACGAAGGTCCAACGTATCTCGGGCGGTAACCGCTCGACGGGGGCTTTTTTTAGCCTCCCGGAGCCCGAGCCGAAAGAAGCGCCTAAATGGCTTAAAGGGGTTGCGAAAGGTGCTACTATCGGTCTCGGCATAGTAATGATGGCACGTCTGCTGAGTTCGTTCTGAAACTTCAACCAGGAATTGTCTTTGCCCGCTAGTAAAAAAAGCCGATGTGTCTCTCGCAGCGGCGGCATAACGAATTATTGCAGCCGACCCGCCTTACCTTGTCTTTCCTCAACCTTTAAGGGTGCGTCGAAAGGTGCTTCAATGCGTCCGCGGGCGGCTGAATTCGGCGTTCGACATTCTTTGCAGTCTTGACTTACGCCTTTCTGTTCGTTCGCGGTGTGCGCGTAACGTAACATGTTTTCACGGTTGCCAACCCAACAATCGTTGGACCGAAGGATGGCCCCTTTCTCAACTTGATTGTTTGATTCGAAGGTTGAAAGTGATCGCCGCGCCCGGGCAACCCCGACGTTACGCGGCTAAAGGATATGGACAGTCGAAGCCGGTTCGCCTTCTTGCTGCTCATCCTGACGCAGGCGGCGCATTCAGTTGAGGAGTATGTCTTCCGACTCTACGACGTGTTCGCGCCGGCGCGCTTTCTAAGCGGCCTTGTAGGCTACGACCCCGCCAGTGGCTTCATCGTCTTCAATACCATTCTTGTTCTCTTCGGGCTCTGGTGCTACCTAGCCCGGGTACGAACCGGACACCGGTCGGCCAGCGGATGGGTGTGGCTGTGGATCGTCATCGAGTCAGGTAATGGCATAGGTCACACCGTCATAGCTTTGGCGCGAAGGGCGTACTTCCCGGGTGTAATCACGGCGCCGGTGTTGCTCGTGCTCTCAATCTACCTGGCGGTCCGGATGATGCAGTTTCAGCGGGATCATCGGAGAGCCGAATAACAAGTCGCCAGTTGTTCTTTCGAGGCGCTGGGAGTGGCCGACGTGGAAAGGACTGAGTACGCTTCGCAGTAAGCGGGGAAAAAAAGAAGTGCCCAAGACCAAAACCATCGAGCGCACAATGGAAAGTTTGCGCGACGAGATTCGCCGGCATGAAGAGCTCTATTATGTCCGCGACAATCCCGAGATTTCCGACAAGGAATACGACGAGCTACTCGAACGCCTGCGCGAGATGGAGCAGCAATATCCGGAGTTTCTTACCGCCGACAGTCCCACTCAGCGCGTTGGTGGCCGTCCGGTGGAAGGCTTCGCAGAGTACCGGCACCGGCGGCCCATGCTTTCACTCGACAATAGCTACAACATCGATGAGCTGCGCGCCTTTGACCAACGCTGTCAGAAGCTTGCCGATGGTCGGCCGGTTGATTATGTCGCTGAATTGAAAATTGATGGGCTGTCGCTTTCGTTGCATTACGAAAAGGACGTGTTGATACGTGGCGTGACACGGGGCGATGGACAGCGCGGCGAAGATGTTACCCAGAATGTGCGCACCATTCGCAGCATTCCCTTAAAGCTAAAGACTCCGTCGGCCAAACTCGGAGAGACAGTCGAGGTGCGCGGCGAAGCTTATCTGCCTCGCAAAGTGTTTGAGAAGATCAATGCCGAGCGTGAAGAAGCTGACGAACCCCGCTTTGCCAATCCGCGCAATGCCGCTGCCGGCGCGATTCGCCAACTCGATCCGATGCTGGTTGCCAAACGGCGGCTGGACCTTTTCCCTTATGACGTAATCAGTGGCGAGCGCAAGGCGTTCGCAACTCACTGGGAATCGCTTCAGTGGCTGGACAAGGCCGGGTTTCACGCCAATCCACATCGCGCCTTATGTCCTTCGATTGAAGAGGTGATCGAATTCTGCAATGCGATGGAACCGCAGCGTGACGAGCTTGAATACGAGATTGACGGCGTCGTCGTTAAGGTGAACTCAGCCGCATTGCAGGACGAGTTTGGCGCTACTTCGAAAGCGCCACGATGGGCAATCGCCTACAAGTATCCCGCGCGGCAAGCGACCACGCAGGTGCACGCAATCACAGTTCAGGTCGGCCGCACCGGCGCGCTGACCCCGGTGGCTAACCTGGAGCCGGTGTTGCTGGCCGGCAGCACGGTTTCGCGCGCGACGCTTCATAACGAAGATGAGATTCGCCGCCTGGGCCTGCGCATTGGCGATTGGGTGCTGATTGAAAAGGGCGGCGACGTCATTCCCAAAGTTTTGAAGGTCATCGAGTCTCGTCGCACCGGCAACGAAAAACGCTTTCGCATGCCCACCAAGTGTCCCGTGTGTGGCGGCGTGATTTCACGCCCCGAAGGCGAAGTGGTGGCGCGCTGCATTGCCGCCGACTGCGCCGCACAGCTTATGGGCCGCTTGCTGCACTTTTCATCGCGACGGGCAATGCGTATCGAAGGCTTGGGCGAGTCGCTTGCCGACCAGCTGGTTGAGAAGAAAATGGTTCGCGACGCCGGTGATCTTTACAGCTTGAAACTCGAAGACCTGGCTGCGCTGGAGCGCATGGCGAAGAAGTCTGCGTCGAATTTGCTGGCCCAGATCGAGTCCAGCAAAACGCGCGATCTCTCGAACCTGATCTATGCCCTGGCAATCCGTCACGTCGGCGAAAGGACGGCGGGAATTCTGGCGCGACACTTCGGTTCGCTCGAACGCTTGAGCGAGGCCAGCGTGGAGGAGCTGGACGCTATTCATGAGATTGGCTTAACGGTGGCCCAAAGCGTCCGCGATTGGTTCGACGATGCGGGCAACCTGCAACTCTGCGAGCGCCTGCGCGCGGCCGGTGTGCGCACAAAGATTGAACGCAAGGGCGGGGCGATATCGGACGATAGATTTGCCGGAAAGCAATTTGTGTTGACTGGAAAGTTGGAGAGCCTTTCGCGCGACGAAGCGCGGGCCTTGATCGAATCACGCGGCGGGCGGGTCACATCCTCGGTCAGCAAGAAGACTGACTACGTGGTCGCCGGCGAAGATGCCGGCTCCAAGCTGGACAAAGCGCAGGAGCTGGGTTTGAATGTGATTGATGAGATGGGGTTAAAGAGTCTGCTGGGATGATTACCCATGCATGTGATTTCCAGGAAACGGCTTAACGAATTTGCTCAGATTCATCCACAAACGAAATCGGCCCTGGTCCACTGGTACAAGTTGGTTAAGCAGAAGGATTTCTCATCGTTCTCTGATCTGCGAGAAACGTTTCCTTCAGCCGATCAGGTCGGGAACTTAACGGTATTCAATGTCGGCGGAAACAAGGTTCGATTGGTTGCCGCGATCCATTATAATCGCCGCAGGTTGTACATTAGGGCGATTTTGACGCACGAACAGTACGATCAGGATAAGTGGAAGAAATAAGCATGCAAAACCTTAATGTAGCTAGAACTACAGATGCGTGGGCGGCTTTAGCCAACACGGTGTTTGTGCCGCATACGGATGAAGAATACGATCGTCTTGTATCTTTGCTCGATAATCTAATCGATGAAGTGGGGGAAAACGAATCGCATGCCCTTGCCTCACTAATGGAGATCGTTGGAGTTCTGATCGAGAACTATGAAAAGGAACATGTGCCTGAGCTGGTAAGAGAATAGGCAAGCTATTTAGCCAACACCTCCGGGGATTCCATGGATACAACTGAAGAACAACTAAAGCTTGAGCTGCTCTATACGCTCTTTTGTGACGACGTGCGGCTCGAGGTGGGTAACAAGCTTTCGCTGATGGGTGTCTTTCAAAACATCATGGTGCAGCAACTGCCCGTCTCGCTAATTAAATTCGCCGTCGTAAATCATTGGCGCGGCGAGGGCGTACATCTTTCGGAAGTGCGAATCCTGACACCTGACCGCCAACATCCGGTCGTCGTCTCGCAACCCACGCGGTTTGAAATCGCGGCCGGCGGCTTTGCCGATAATATCAGCTTCTTTGTGAATGTTACTTTTCCCGCGGCGGGGCATTACCTGGTCCAGACCCTTATCGATTCAAACCTCTTCGACGAGCAAACGTTGACCGTAGCTGACGAGCAATCGGCTCGTGCCACTGATAACGTGTCGGAATCGGTTAACTAAACTTCAGCTGACGAGGCCGTGCACAAAAAGTCGTTGATGGTTGTTCTAAGCGCCAACGGCGCGAAATGTAAAAGCCCAGGCCAACGGCCTGGGTGATAATACGGGGGCGCACTATCTGAGCGCTGAAAGCGCGCAATCGCAATATTATGAATGGTACCGATTGCATGATTACCCACACTATTTCGCGCTTTCAGCGCTAGCACGTTCGCTCTCGACTGACCCTGGGCCGCTGGCCCAGGCTATTGCATTTCGCGCCGTTGGCGCTTGAAGGCCCGAAGACGTGGACTAGAATCTTACTTTTTATTGGAAAGCCATCTCGCCACCAAACAAAAACGAGCCGGTGAACCCGGCCCGCTCTGTAACTTCTCTAATTCTGGTGGGGATGAGAGGACTTGAACCTCCACGATGTCGCCATCACAGGCTTCTGAGACCTGCGCGTCTGCCAGTTCCGCCACATCCCCG
>DASXRU010000191.1:0-30261 GCA_036506395.1 Pyrinomonadaceae bacterium
TCCTGCAGTTTGCTCCTGCCGTATGCTCCTGCCGTATGCTCCTGCCGTATGCTCCTGCCGTCTGCTCCTGCCGTCTCCTGCCGTCTGCTCCTGCCGTCTGCTCCTGCCGTCTACTCCTGGCCTTTTAGATATCGAAGTACATACTGAACTCGAGCGGATGTGGCCGCATCCGCAGCGGTTGTATCTCCTTGTCCCGTTTGTAACCGATCCAGCGGTCGATCAGTTGCGGCGTGAAGACATCGCCTTTGAGCAGAAACTCGTTGTCCACTTCCAGCGCATGTAGGGCTTCATCGAGCGAGCCCGGCAGGCTGGGAACATTCTGGAGCTGTTCCGGGGAAAGATCGTAGATGTCCTTGTCCAAAGGTTCTCCTGGATCGATGCGGTTCTGAATGCCATCGAGCCCGGCAAGCAGCATTGCCGAGAACGCGAGATAAGCGTTGCATGAAGGGTCAGGTGGTCGAAACTCCAACCGTTTCAGCTTTGGATTGGTGGAGAACATGGGGATGCGAATGGCGGCTGACCGGTTCCGCGCAGAATAGGCGAGATTAACCGGAGCCTCGAAGCCCGGCACGAGACGTTTGTAGCTGTTGGTGGTCGGAGCCGCAAAGGCAACGATGGCAGCCGCGTGTTTGAGTAGTCCACCGATATAGAAGAGTGCTGTTTCGGATAAACCCGCGTAACCGTCGCCGGCGAAGATTGGCGTGTCGCCCTTCCAGAGCGATTGGTGGCAGTGCATGCCACTACCGTTATCGCCGAAAAGCGGTTTCGGCATGAACGTGGCGCCCTTGCCATGTTTTTGCGCGACATTGCGAACGGTGTACTTGAAGAGTTGCAGGTTGTCAGCGGTACCGATTAGCGTCGAGTAACGAAAATCAATTTCACACTGACCGGCCGTGGCGACTTCGTGGTGATGACATTCGACCTGAATTCCTACCTTCTTGAGCTCAGTGGCGACTTCACCGCGAAAATCCTGGAGCGTATCGAGAGGTGGCAGCGGCACGTAGCCCTCTTTGTTTCGAATGTGGTAGCCCTTGTTGCCATTGCCGTTTTGCCCGTTCGTGTTCCAGATTGCCTCCGGGCTATCCAGTGAGTAACCGGCTGTGTGACCATCGTTATGAAAGTGGATCTCATTGAATACGAAGAACTCTGCTTCCGGACCGAAATAGACCGTGTCCGCAATGCCCGTGAATTTAAGATAGCTTTCTGCGCGCCGCCCAACGCCGCGAGGATCGAGCCAGTAGCCTTCCTTTGTGATCGGATCGACGACATCTGCGATGAGACATAAGGTTTTCTCACCCATGAATGCATCGAGCCAGTAGCGATACGGATCCGGGACCAACAGCATGTCGGACTCATGAATCGAAGCCCAACCGCGTAACGATGAACCGTCGAAGCCAAAGCCGTCCTCGAACGAGGCTTCGCTGAGTTCATCAATCGGAAAAGTCAGATGGTGCCAGGCTCCCACAAGATCCGTGAAACGGACATTTACGTAGGTAACCTTTTCATCTTTTGCAAACTTCAGTACATCCTTAACACTCATGTCGATTGCTCCTTTTGTTTTTAGATTTCAACTTTCTTTCTGGGACCGCGCGCGTCTCGCCCAGCTGCGAGCGCGAAAGTGCGAACAGAACTCGCGCCACTTAAACTCCGCGAAGCAACGGCGCCTGACGGCGCCTGGCGGGCGAGACGCCCGCGGTCCCAGTAATGACGGGCGAGACAACCCGTAGCAAGTTAGAAAGTGATCCCGTAATAAACAAAGAGAGCGTTGTTTCCTGGTCCACGGTTGCCAATGCTGTAACCAACGTTGAGCAGACTGCTTTTCGGCAACGCGAATGAAAACCCGGGGGTCACATAACCGAAAGCATTCCTGCCGCTGAACCAGTCAGTGACGAAAGTTACCCTTTTCGAGAGGGGCTGTTCGTAGCCCACAATCGCTCCTCCTTGTGTTCCGGCCCCGTTAGCTAACCCCGGAAGTGCATAGCCACCGCCGGTGAGGCGGGGCCCATAATCGGATTTCACTTTCTTACTCACCACCGAGTACACAAAACCGTAAGTGTCCGCGCCGGCACGGTGCGCAATCGGGGTATAGAGCAACCCGCCGGCCGAGATCGCCACCCCTGCTTTTTCATTGTTATAGAACTGCCACTTGACGTTTGGTGAAATGTAAACTGGCTGGTCGGGTGCGAAGGCATCGACAACGGAAACATTGACGCCAACTTCGACGCCCTTGCCGACACCGAACACAGCGCGCGGCGCGTAGATCTGAAAACCGCCATCGGCGTGCGTCTCGAAATGCGAGAGGAAATCAAATTCCAGGTAGACCTTCTGTTTTGATACAACATCTGTCGAAGGAACGTTAAAGAGAGTTGACTGACCAACTGCCGCCGTGTTTGGCAGCAGCGCTAACCATAACGACGCGCCCAGAGCAGCGATGGCGCTGACCATTGATTTAGACTTGCACATTGTTGTAATTTGTCTCCATATCGTCTCTCAACGGACGATGTCAGTGGCCTGTCTGTCCTTGCGCCTCCAAAAGCCAAGACGGATGGGCCATATTTATTTCTCAGGTAGTCGTGAGCTAACTGTTGTTTTTCCGAAGTCATGGTAGTTATTTCAGACCTGCCTGCTTACCGCTTGATTCCTGCGATCTTTTGCAAGGGGACTCGCGATGCGTCGCAAGCCCTCAAACGAGATATGGACAAACCAGTGGATACCGCGAACGCCTCTGACAACTACCATGCCAACAGGTACATGCGATCAAGTAAGTCAATGATGCTGTGATGTTGTTGAAGAATCCGGAGACGAGGCAGCAGCTGTTCGGCGAAAGCTAACGCTGCTCCAGTGACAATTTCGTTCCAGGTCAGGCCCGTAACGACAAAATTGTCGCCGCTCGCATCGAACTAACAATGGGTTTTTCGCATGCCGCTTTGATAGGACATTTGTGCCACCTGCGCGCGTGGCAGACCATGATCCGAACCAGCAGCCGGCCCGACGTTGATGTGCATCGCTAACGTCAGGGATGAAAAGATGCCATCAAGTTCCCGTGTCGCGCTATCTTTTGACTTTGCAAACCTCACATCGCGGTTTTTGATAGACTCAAGGCGCACCTGGTCGTGGCGGAGGTTTATCTGCTAACTGGCTTAACAGCGCCGCAGTCCAACCGCGCGCAGTCGGATTCGGTACAAGTCTTGCACCTCAAAACTGCATTTCGTCCGAGGCGTACGCGGTCATCAAGATCGGGCGTTCGCGTACGTGTGACCTGCGCCGCAGGCCATCACCTGTTCGCTACCATCCGGTAGTAATTGAAGTGGTGGTAACTCGAGAACCAGTAGTAGATTTGAGTCATGGCGATAAATCAAATCGAGCCACGATCTACACCACGCTTGCGAACACATAGTGAAAAGGCGGCTTTGCACGCCGCAGCGCGTTTCTCCGCGACAAGACCACTCCGCGACGCCGCAGCGATTTCCCGCGAGTTGAAGGCCTTTCTAAAGATTGAGGATCAGCGCTTGAAGATTGCGCATCGCTGCGGCGCTCCAGGGCTTCAAAGCGCAGCAGCGCGCGGAGCGATGCTCGACCTGGTAGTGCAGCGCGCATTCCAGGCCGCCACGCATCTCGCAGAAATGGATGGCTCCGCCGACAAAGATCAAAGTGTCTGTACCGTGGCAGCACTCGGAGGCTATGGCCGCGGCGAGCTGGCGCCTTATTCGGACCTTGATATTCTCTTTCTTTATCCAAGTAATCGAGCCTTGCAAACCCGACGTCTGGTGGAGCAGGTTCTGCGCTTACTGTGGGACGCCGGGCTGACAGTGGGCCCAGTCGTCCGCAGCGTTACTGAATGTGTGTCGGCGGCACATGAAGATCCGCATTTTCAAACCGCATTGGCCAGCACACGACTACTGGCAGGAAATCCATCAGCCTATGATGCTCTTCTGCAGGCTCTCGAAAAGGATCGTTGTAAGCGTGGGCATGCTTACATTGCGGCGATTTTGCGTGAGAGGGCAGCGAGGTACGCAAGGTTTGGTGCGACTGTGTGCCTGCAGGAACCAAATGTGAAGGAGAGTCCTGGCGGCATACGCGATCTTCACACCGCACTTTGGGTTGGCTATACGCGGTATGGATATCGGACCTTAGACGAACTTCGAGATCACGACGTTATCTCGGAAGCCGAACAAAGAACAGCGACGCGCGCTGCCAACTTCCTCTGGCGAGTGCGTTTTGCAGCCCATTTAACGACCAGACGAAAAACTGAACGGCTGGCGCTCGACCTCCAAACCATACTTGCCCGAGAGTTTGGCTACAAGCAAAGCCCGTTTCTGCTCGCGTCCGAAAAATTCATGCGAGATTACTATCAGCACGCGCGTGTGCTTAATCAATTCTGTGAAACATTGCTTGCGCGTGTGTCGGAATCCCAGAAGAAGACGACCCGCAGCTGGAGCAGGAGATTTTCACGCACCGCCTCGGACCCTCTCACCATCAGTAATGGGCGGGTTCAACTCGACGGAGACTCTGAAGCTCTGACCAGCAACCCGATGTTGTTCTTCGATGCCTTCGCTCTCGCCCAGGCAGCGGAGGTACCCTTGAGTCAATCGTTGTGCGATGCCATGCGCAGCGCACTGCCGGCAGTGGACCATCAGTTCCGATTCTCAACTGAGGCCTCAGGCTACTTCATGAAGCTCCTGAGAAGGCGTGGCCGCGGCGGTTACGTCCTGCGATTAATGCATGAAATTGGGTTTCTCGCCCGCTTTGTCCCTGAATTTGGCCGCATCAGCTTGCTCATTCAACACGATCTCTATCATCACTACACCGTAGATGAGCACACTCTTAAAGCTGTCGAAGCACTTGACGAGCTCTACACCAGCCAGGACAAACAGCGTGCGCACCTTCGCACCATCTTCGACGGCGTTGAAGATCCAAGCCTGCTCTACTTGTCTCTTCTTTTGCATGACATCGGCAAAGGGCGCGGACGCGGCCACATTCCCCGCGGCGCGAAGATAGCTGAACGCGTGTGCAGACGTCTGCGGCTGGCCGAGCCAGATTTCGCGAAGGTCATTCTTATGGTTAGGGAACACGTCGCCATGGCTCAACTGGCCCAGCGCCGTGATCTCAATGAACCGCGCGTCGTAACGGATTTCGCAGACCGAATGGGAACTCCCGACGCCCTCAACATGCTATTGCTCCTGACTTATGCCGATTTGAACGCAGTTGCTCCCGGCGTTTGGAGCGAATGGAAGGGCACGCTTTTGTGGGAGCTTTACCGTCGAACGAGGACAGTATTAACGGGCGCAGACCCACCTCCCGATGAGAGCGAAATCACTGTGCGCTTCAAGGAGCAGGTCGCTAAAGCACTGGAGGGATCCGTCGCCTTAAGCGAGATTGAACGCCACGTCGCCTTGTTGCCGGATCGTTATGTTCGGGTTACACGGCCAGCTGACGCTGCGGTTCATCTTCAGCTAATTAGAGAACTCAAGGCGGAGGTCTACGTGCGACGTTGGACTCAGCTTGGCCGCGAGTCTACCGGGTTAACGCTCTGCACCAGAGACCGTCATGGCCTCTGTGCCGACATTGCCGGAACGCTCGCAGCTCACGGTATCGAAATCCTTAGCGCTGAGCTAAACACGCGCGAAGATGGCATCGCGGTCGATGTTTTCATATTGCGGGAGGCTTCCACCCACCACGCTATAGATAACGCTCGATGCCCCGCAATCGAACGGTCACTACGCAAAGCGATTGCGGGTGAGTCGGACGTCGCGGCGATGATCGAGCGTTGGCGGACCCGGAATGCACCAAGGAAGCGGGTTGCTATTACGGCTAATCCACGCACCCTACCTCAGGTAACCTGTGATAACGACGCCTCGCAATCTTCCACCCTCATCGAGGTGCATGCTTTCGATGAACCCGGGCTCGTTTACAAGATCGCAAGTGGTCTGGCGACACTCGGTCTCGATATCGTTTGCGCCAGGATAGCCACTGAAAAGAGCGCAGCTCTGGACGTCTTCTATGTCACCGACCGAAATGGAATGAAGCTTCCTCAGTTCCGAATAGAACCGGTCCAGCTATCTCTCGTCCAACTCCTTTCCTCAATTTCTCCGAGTTAAGCGTCAAGTTCCTCGAGTGAAGCGTCAAGTTCCTCGAGTGAAGCGTCGAGTTTCCCGAGTTGGCTGCCGGTTTAAAATCGTCCGTTTAGAAAGCAGACTTGTCTGCCGCTGCGGGGCTCGGCACAAGTGCCCGTTTTAAACGCTGGCTAAAGGCTGGTTCGGGCGCTAGAAATTGAAAGAGCGACAATTTTGTTATTTCCCAGCGATGAAGCGACAAAAGTGTCGTTCCACTTGATCATCCCGCAGGCCATCCAGCGAACTCCAATCCACGCGAAGCCGAAAAACCACACGAATTCCCGAAACGTTCGCTTTAGTTGAAAGCGAGCGCTTGGGAAGTGCTGATGGCACGATGATTGTTTAAGCCTCAGCAAATTCCTAGTGTCTCCCCTTCTTCAATTAAGGAGCACTTAGAGTCTGACTGTGAACCGGCGGTTTCGAGAACGCCATTGCAAAACTAAGCTTGAGGAGCGAACCATGATGCTTGAGAGGATTAATGATTCGAAAAGAAGCGTGCTGTCTGCCTGTCACCGTCTGTTTGATCAATCAAACCGCGCGGGCCTCCCGGCTTCGCCTCGTATCAATGCTCGACACTTTGTATTGATCGGATTTGCTGTGACGATTCTCCTCGTCGTGCCGCTGGTGGCGCTGGCAGGCGACCCGACGGGGGCGGGAACTGGAAACGCCGGAGCAGTTGCGGCGGCTAAACCCGGAGAGCCCACAACTCAGGAGATCGCCGACGCCATTGGTCACGCCAATATCTCGATCAACTTCGTCTGGACGCTGGTTGCGTGTTTCCTGGTTATGTTCATGCAAGCAGGTTTCGCGCTGGCAGAGACCGGATTCACGCGCGCAAAGAACGCCGCGCACACGATGGCCATGAATTTCATGTGCTATCCCCTTGGGATGCTCGGCTTTTGGGTGTGTGGATTTGCTCTCATGATGGGTGGTGTAGGCGCAGTGGCAGCCCTCGGAGGTACCGGTCCCCTCACCTCGGCGTTTTCGATAAATATCGCAGGCCACACACTCAATATCTTCGGAACAAAAGGCATCTTCCTCCGCGGCGATTCCTACGACGTTGGGGTGTTCTCGCTTTTCATGTTTGCGATGGTCTTCATGGACACGGCAGTTACCATCCCGACCGGGGCGCTGGCCGAGCGATGGAAGTGGGGCTCGTTTGTCGTGTATTGCTTCTTCATGTCGATGTTTGCCTATCCAATCTTTGGTAATTGGGTGTGGGGTGGAGGCTGGCTTTCGCAGTTGGGAACTCAGTTTGGGCTGGGTCACGGACATGTCGACTTCGCCGGCTCGTCCGTTGTGCACATGGTGGGCGGTGTCGCGGCCCTGGCGGGCGCTATTATCCTCGGGCCGCGCATTGGTAAATATGGTAAGGACGGGAAAGTCAACGCCATTCCGGGCCATCACATGCCCATGGCGATTCTGGGTGTGTTTATTCTCGCGTTTGGCTGGTTTGGTTTCAACGCGGGTTCATCGCTGTCGGGCACAGACCTTCGTATCTCGGTCATCGCGGTCAACACAATGCTGGCGTCGGCAGGTGGTGCGTTCTCATCGATGATTGTGGCACAAAGATGGTTCGGGAAACCTGACCTGGGATTGATGGCTAACGGGATGCTCGCAGGTTTAGTTGCGATCACCGCCCCGTGTGCATTCGTTACCAGCTTCGGCGCAGTGATGATTGGCTTGATCGCGGGAGTGATCCTGGTTGCCAGCGTCTACTTCGTCGAGCATAAATTGAAGGTCGATGATCCGGTGGGCGCAATCAGCGTGCACGGCGTCAATGGCGCGTTCGGCGTGCTTTCGGTGGGTCTCTTCGCTGACGGTTCGTACGGCGCGGGACTCAACGGAGTAGCCACGCCCGTGATTGGTTTGTTCTACGGCGGCGGCTTCAGTCAATTAATCGCGCAATCGATTGGAACTGCGACCTGCTTCGTCTTTATCTTTGCTTCTTTCTTTGTGTACTTCAAGGTAGCTGACAAGGTTCTGGGAAATCGGGTTTCAGCCGAAGAGGAGATCGAAGGACTCGATCTCGCCGAAGTCGGAGTACTCGCGTATCCGGATTTCAACCTGAGACCCAACGTTGCACTTGGAAGTATCACTGAACCTACAACGATAGAGCCGGAAGCTGTGGACGAAAGGCTTCCGGTTAAGGCCCAGACAAGCGTGGCTTGACGAGAAATGAAGGGTCATCCCCCAAAAGATGGCTTACCTGTTCAATAGCAAATCTTTGAGCAGGTAAGCCTTCGACCGTTCACGGTTTTAACGAAGGGTTCGGATATAACCACGGGTCGCAACCGGTTCTGGTCACTCTCATGAAACGAACTTTCCTTCCAGTCCTGTTTGTTAGCGGCATTGCCCTCGTGTTTCCGCAAATACTATGGGCCAGCGGTGGCGCGCCCAACGGCACGTCGTCGTCAACACGGGGAATGGAGGCAGTCCTGATCGGCATCGCCGCGATTCTAATTATCGCCAAGCTTGCCGGCGAGTTGTTAGAGAGGATTGGCCAGCCCGCTGTATTGGGCGAGCTGATTGGTGGAATAGTAGTGGGTAACCTCGCTCTCGTTGGTCTCAACGGCGCTGAATTTCTGAAGAACAATGAAGTAATCGCAGCCCTGGCACAGCTCGGCGTCATCATTCTATTGTTCGAAGTTGGACTTGAATCAAACGTGGCCGAAATGATGGAAGTTGGGTGGTCCTCGCTGGCAGTGGCCGTGGCCGGAGTCATTGCGCCGTTTTTTCTCGGTTGGGGAGTCGCGGCCTATTTCATGCCCAACGCACCGCAACTGGAACACATCTTTATTGGCGCGACGCTATGCGCCACCAGCGTTGGCATCACTGCTCGCGTGTTAAGGGACACCGGGCAACTGGCGAGACGCGAGGCCCGGATCATTCTGGGTGCCGCGGTTATAGACGACGTGCTGGGTTTACTGATTCTGGCCGTGATTGCCGGCGCAATCAAAGCGGCGCAAAGCGGTGCATCGCTAGCAGGGGTGGATGTTGCGATAGTCGCCGGCAAAGCAATCTTTTTCTTGACTGGAGCAATCGCGCTAGGCCACTACGTTGTGCCCCGAGTATTTCAGCACATCGGGCGTCTCCGGGGAACGGGTGTTTTGCTGGCTCTGTCCATTTCTTTCTGTTTCTCTTTGGCGTGGGTAGCTTCCTGGGTGGGGCTGGCCCCGATTGTCGGTGCATTCGCGGCCGGGTTGGTGCTCGATGAAGCCCATTTCGAATCGTTCCGTGGACGTGAAAAGCGTAGACTCGAAGAACTACTCGCGCCATTGAGCGCGTTCCTGGTGCCGGTGTTTTTTGTGCTGATGGGATTGAAGGTTGACTTGAAGGCCTTCGCGACGCCGGGACTCTTGCTTTACGCAGGGGCGCTTACCCTGGCAGCGATTCTTGGTAAGCAAGTCTGTGCCTTGGCTGTATTCGAGCGAAGGATTAACCGTCCGGCAATCGGGATAGGTATGATTCCACGCGGCGAGGTGGGATTGATCCTGGCTGGGATAGGCTCCACGCTTACGTTGCCCAATGTCCAGGGCGTTAACGAACCGGTCATCGGTAGTGTGACGTTTGGAGCGGTAGTAATAATGGTGATTGTGACTACACTCATCACGCCTCCTGCTTTGAAGTGGTCGTTGGCCCGAGGAACACTGCCCGAAGGAACAGCAGAGAATTCACTGCGCGGCCTTGCAGAAGAGGCGATCGAGCGAACGTCGTATTGACTCTCTCTCAGGAATGCTGTTTTGTTGACGGGCAATTTGCCGAGCTTCAGATTTTCGCGACAGTCTTTCGCAAACTGGTTAGTCACCTAATAGGAGATGAATAGATGAAAAAGATTGAGGCAATCATCCGTCCCCACCTTCTGGATGCTGTAAGGAATGCTCTGCAAGAAGTTGACGTTGCCGGCATGACGATAAGTGAGGTTCAGGGATACGGCCGTCAAAAGGGACACACCGAAACTTATCGTGGCACCGAATATCAGATTGAGTTCATTCCGAAGATCAAAATCGAAGTGATTATTCCCGAAGAAACTGAAGACTCCGTGGTCGAAGCGATAACTAAGACGGCTCGCACGGGCAAATTTGGCGATGGCAAAATATTTGTCGTGCCCATGGACGATGTTATTCGCATTCGAACTGGCGAGCGCGGAGAGGCCGCTCTCTAACTCTCCAACTCCGAAGCATGGGAATCGTTTCCAGCTACAGATAAAAGGGGGGTATGTTAGGATCCGCCGCTGGAGCGTTGACTGCCAGCAATGGAACTGACCCAACTCGAATTCTTTTTGATGGTCGTCGAGCAGGGCAGCTTCTCGAAAGCCGCTGTTCGTGTCTACCGTACTCAGCCTGCCGTTAGTATCGCGATTAAGCGCCTTGAGGAAGAAATAGGCGCGCCGCTTTTCGATCGCTCGCAAAAGACTCCGACCCTGACCGAGGCCGGCGAACTGGTCTATGATTATGCGCGAAGGATTCTCGCGCTCCGTGACCAGGCGCAAAACGTCGTCTCTGAATTGCGTTCACTCCAGCGCGGCCGCGTGCGCATTGGCGCCAACGAAAGTACGTCGCTCTATCTCCTGCCCCACCTCATCCTCGAGTATCGAGAGCAGCATCCAAACGTGAAGGTCGAAATCTTCCGGCAAGTGTCGGAACGATTACCGCGCGAGGTGCTGGATCGAAATGTGGATTTCGCTCTACTGGCGTTCGAACCGGTGGACGACGAGCTCGAATCCTTCCCAATACTGCGAGACGAACTCGTTCTGATCATGAGTCCGGACGACCCGCTGGCAAAATGCGAGTCGCTCAAGATTGAGGAACTGGGCGAACAGTCTTTTGTAGCGCATAACGTAAAAACCGCTTCCCGGTACAAAGTTATAGAGGCTTTTGAGCAACACCATACCCCATTAAATATCACGCTCGAGCTGGCCACGGTTGAGACCATCAAGCGTTTTGTCCAACTTAAGATCGGCCTAGCATTTGTGCCGCGAATGTGTGTCACCGAAGAGCTCGCCCGCGGTACACTCGCGACGGTTTCCGTTCCCGAGCTGAGCTACTTCCGAACTCTCTGGGTCACTCATCGCCGCAACATCACGCTTTCTCACGCCGTCGCGGCTTTTTTGGAAGTACTGCGTCAGCACGCCACCTCGCTGCCTGACCCTCAGACAGAATCTAACCACATGACAACTGAAGTCGCGGCAAGAAAGGCACCATCCAAGCGACGCTAGACGGCTCCGCTGAACTTTGTTTTGTATGCTCCATCAAATGCTCAACCTCGGAGACAGCTGAGTCGTTACAGAACCGAGCGCGGTAGCGCCGGATCCTACACTCAACATGCGTCGTGGCGTCACATCAGAACCGAGCGCGGGAGCGCGAATGCTCCGATCAACTTGAATCTGCGCAAAACTATTCAGATCTAGTGCTTAGTGCTATCTTTGCAGTTAAAACATAGTAAAAGTTGAGTGTAGCATCCGGCGCTACCGCGCTCGGTTCTGTATTGACTGTGTTTGTTCCGAAGTCCGAGCCGATCACTGCAGGCAGGCGTTCCGATCAGACTGCTCCCACGCCACATGTTGGTAGCAATTCCGTGAGATTTATCTTGCCATTAGAATAATAGTTTTGACTTAAGCCACAAGTTGTTTCTAGGATGGCCCTCGTCTTTAAGGCTCACGATTGAGTCTGGTCAGAGTGGTTTTACCTGGCCGGCTTAAAACCATGCCGCGAGCGCTGCTTACGCTTGTGTATTTGAAAGGACGGTATTACAACAATTTCTAGATCATTCCACACGGGTTACGAAGGGAGCGCGATGGCAGCGCTATCGCCGGGTTCTGTTACGAAGAACATGACACCTCAGCAAGCTGAAGCGAGGAAGCTAGCGACATTTCTCGAAACAGGACAACTGTTAGCCGGCACCTTCGAACTCAAAGAGGCGCTGACTCGCATTCTCGCTACACTCGACCGCCATCACCGCATGATTCGTGGCGCCGTGATGTTGCTTTCTGAAGATACGAATGAGCTGCGAATTGTCGCTTCTCACGGTTTGGACGAAGAAGGAGCACGCCGGGTCAGGTATCAAATTGGCGAAGGAATTACCGGACGCGTCGTCCAAACCGGCAAACCGGTGGTCGTTCCCCAGATCAGTCGCGAGCCGTTGTTTCTGGATCGACTGGGGACGCGCAAGAAAGCCCTGAAGACCCAGGAGCTCACTTTTATCTGTGTCCCAGTTGTCGTTAACCGAAAACCGGTCGGCGTGCTCAGCGGTTACTTAAAGTACAAGCCTGACCGTGACTACGAGCGGGCTACCAACTTCCTCGCGATCATCGCGACGATGATTGCCCAGGCAATAAAAGTCGGACATCTGCTCGAAGCAGACAAACAACGACTGCTCGACGAGAATATTCACCTCAAGCAGGAACTCCGCGAACGCTACGATTTTAGTCACATCATCGGGAATTCCGGTCCGTTGCGCCAGGTCTATGAGCAGGTAACACAGGTTGCGCGCACAAACACCACGGTGCTGCTGCGCGGCGAATCCGGTACAGGCAAGGAGTTGATTGCCCATGCGATTCACTACAACTCTTTGCGTTCGGCCAAACCCTTCATCAAAGTCAGTTGTGCCGCTTTGCCTGAGACGCTGATCGAATCCGAGTTGTTTGGATACGAGAAGGGTGCTTTTACCGGCGCCCAGGGTCGCAAAAAGGGTCGCTTCGAACTTGCCGAAGGCGGTACGCTCTTTCTTGATGAAGTTGGGGATTTGAATGTGTCCACGCAGATCAAGCTGCTGCGTGTTTTGCAGGAAAGAGAGTTTGAACGCCTTGGCGGCACCGAAACGATCAAAACCAACGTTCGGCTTGTCGCCGCAACCAACAGAGACATGGAACGCGCGATTGCCGAAGGCGCCTTTCGTGAGGACCTATACTATCGCCTCAACGTCTTCGCCATCTTCATGCCGCCGCTGCGTGACCGTAAGTCAGACGTGCTGTTGCTCGCCGATCACTTTCTCGAAAAGTTTGCGCGCGAACACCACAAGAGCATCAAACGCATCTCGACGCCGGCAATAGACATGTTGGCCAGTTATCACTGGCCTGGTAACGTGCGTGAACTCGAGAACATTATCGAGCGAGCTGTGCTGGTTTGTGAGACTAACGTGATTCACGGACACCACCTGCCGCCAACCCTGCAAACAGCAGAAGGGTCAGGTACGGTGACACGTCTTTCGCTCGAATCGACGGTTGAGGCATTCGAGCGGGATATCATCATGGACGCGCTAAAAACGACGCGCGGCAGCCGCAAACGGGCAGCGAAGTTGCTCGACACTACTGAGCGCGTCATCGGCTACAAAGTGAAGAAATATGGGATTGACTGCGATCGCTTCCGCAGCTAAATCTAACGGTAATATCGTGGTCAACCCAATACTGGGACCGCGGGCGTCTCGCCCGCAGTCCCAGTAAGTGAGGTGTCACATCCCGATCCCTTTCAAGTGGTAGCGTTCGGTGTCGTAGAGTTGCGCCACCTCTACCCGGTCGATCTTTCCCATCACCGTCGAAATATCTACCAGTGACAGGTCGCAAGCCGGCGCGACCCCACGCGCTGATACCATCTTGCCGAAAGCACCTTCCGCCACGGCATCGGCGGCACGCGCGCCAAACATCAATCCCATGATCCGGTCCACAGGCGAAGGTGGACCGCCACGTTGGGGGTGTCCAAGAATCACCGAACGCGCGTCGTAGCGTGTATCACTCATGATTCTCCGGGCCAAAACTTCGGCGATGCCTCCAAGTCGGGCATGACCAAAGGCGTCGTGGCGGTCGTCCATCAGAACCAATTCGCCGTCCTCCGCACAGGCGCCCTCGGCGACGACGATAACCGAGTAACGCGGGTGACTTGGATCGCGAGGGTGGGTAATTGAATCTCCTAGACGATCCTGTAGGAGTCGATAGATCCTCTCGTAGCGAAAAGGATGTTCGGGGATCAGGACAATGTCTGCCTGACCTGCGACGCCAGACCAGAGAGCCAGGTGGCCGGAGTGACGTCCCATCACTTCGATGACCTGCACCCAGCCATGCGAACCGGCCGGCGTGCGCGACCGTTCGATAACCTCAGTCACGTTTCTTAGGGCTGAGTCAAAGCCCAGGGTGTAATCTGTCCCCGCCAGATCTTTATCGATCGTCTTGGGAATGCCCACGATAGGAACGCCCTTTTCTGAGAGACGCGCTGCAACCCCAAGCGTGTCTTCCCCGCCGCAGGCGACGACCGCATCGAGACCAAGCTTTTCGATATTCGCTATTACTTCCGACGACTTGTCGATCCGCTCGCCCATTTCGTTGGCTGTCTGGAAAGGGTTAGTGCGCGATGAACCGAGATTAGTACCACCATCGCGATCCCAACGGCGCACGGTCGAGCGTTCAAGCGGTACGACATCAAATGGAGGGTTCAGCAAACTTAGCCAGCCGTCGCTGAGGCCGACTGTTTCGATGCCACGCTCGGAAGCCCGATAAACCAAGCCTTTTATCGCCGGGTTGAGCCCCGGCGCATCGCCGCCTCCGGTTAGCACACCAATGCGTTTCACTTGAGTCATAGATAGTATAGATTGCTCCTTCTCGAAGGTTAGTCTTGGCCGCTTCTTAGTATCGTTACTCTAACGCGGTGACTCCAGCACGGACACTAGAGGTCAATACTGGGCCGCCGCGGTTGGACATCCAGTAGTTTGAATCCATAATGAGCCACTACAAACCGGACGGTAGCTACCGGATGCTCGGACTCAACATTGGGTTTAACCCTTTCGTTGATCGAAGCAAACCTTATTCCATACTGAGAATGTGCTAATGATCTCTCCATCCAACAGAATTGCAAACTTTCATTATGCGATTCGAAACCTCGTCACTGCTGCCGAAGCACTGGAACGCAATGGCCGCAGGATAATCTATCTGAACATCGGCGACCCACAAGCTTATGGTTTCAGTCCACCTGATCACATTGTCGAGGCGGTGGCGCGAGCAATCAGAAGCAACTTCACGGGATACTCGCACTCAGCAGGTTTGCTGGCAGCCCGAGACGCAGTGGCTGCTTATGCAACTTCTCTGGGTGCGCCGACCACGCCGGAACAAGTGCTGGTAACTTCTGGCGCTTCAGAAGCAGCCGACCTCGTTCTCACATCGCTGGTTAACGAGGGCGAAGAAGTCTTGTTGCCGGCTCCCGGGTACCCAATCTACGACGCTATTCTCAACAAGCTTGGAGCGAAGGTCCGTTACTACAAACTGGACTCCACCCGCGGATGGCAACCCGATCCAGAGCAAATAGATTCGCAAATCACTAACCGAACCCGCGCCATCGTTTTGATCAATCCCAACAATCCCACCGGGGCAATCATTCCGGATAAAACGATCCAACAGCTTCTGGAAGTTGCAGCGCGGCACAATCTACTTGTGATCGCCGACGAAGTCTATCGAGAACTTTGCTTCGGCGAGCCACCAACCTCCGCCTCAGTTCTAGCGCAGGAGATCGAAGTTCCGCTCATAACTTTGGAGAGCCTTTCGAAAACTCATTTGGTGCCGGGCTGGCGAGTCGGTTGGATGCGCTACACTAACCAGCAGCAGATGAAAGACCTGACAGCAGCTATCGGTCGGCTGGCCACCGGACGGCTCTGTTCACCAACGCCGTCTCAATACGCTATCGAGCCCGCACTAACCGGCAGTCGGGAATTCCAAAAGGATTTTCTCGGCGCGTTAAAGAGCAGACGCGACGTCTGCGTCGCGCGCGTGCGAGAAAATGAAAACTTATCGTGCGAAATACCCGCGGCGGCTTTCTACCTGATGGTCAAAGCAAACAACCTGGATGGCCGCACTGATGAAGAGTTTGTTTTGGACCTGCTCAAAGAAACTGGTGTGCTGGTAGTAAACGGCTCCGGCTTCGGCGCCGATCCTCACGAAGGCTATTTTCGCGTCGTCTACCTGGCTGACGAGGCTTTGCTCGGAGATGTTTTCAACCGAATCGGTCAGTTTATGGCAAATCCGTGAGAAAAGAAGCGATGGACAATTATTGTCGGGGCGGCACTCCGTGGCCGCTCCGTTGCAACGATAGTCGCAGATTGTGGGCCAGGGAGTATAAGATTTGCCTGTGGATCTTGCTGTGAACCCGCCGATTCTGCCGATGCTCGCGAAGCGGGTTTCGGAATTACCTTTAGTTGGAGATTGGATTTTCGAACCGAAGTGGGATGGCTTCCGGTCCCTGATCTTTCGCGATGAGGACGAGATCTTCATCCAGAGCCGCGACACGAAATCGCTCAACCGCTACTTTCCTGAACTGCTCGAAGTGCTCCCTTCACAGTTGCCGGCTCGCTGCGTACTCGACGGCGAGATCGTCGTCGCAAAGAAGGGCGCGCTCGATTTCGAAGCTCTACAACTTCGGATCCATCCTGCTGCGTCGCGCGTGAAAGTGCTGTCTGAGAAGATTCCCGCTTCGATCGTGGTATTCGACATTCTGTGCGAGGGAGATCGAGATTTGCGAGGCGTGGCTTTCCAGGAGCGTCGGCTAAGGTTGGAATCGTTGCTTTCATCCGCAAAACCTCCGATACATCTCACGCCGGCAACCAACGATTTAGGCGTAGCCGCGGACTGGTTTCGTCGCTTCGAAGGCGCCGGCCTTGACGGCGTCATCGCGAAGCCGATTTTGGGAACCTACGAATCGAATAAGCGCGTGATGCTTAAGGTCAAGCACGAGCGTGATTGTGATTGCGTCGTTGCCGGCTTTCGCTGGCACAAGAAAGGACCAGACACCGGCGTTGGCTCACTGCTGCTGGGCCTTTTTGACGACTCGGGCGCGTTGCAACATGTCGGCGTTTGCTCGGCCTTCACCGACAAAGTACGACAAGAGTTAGTGGAATACCTCGCACCATACCGCAAAAATGCGCTCGTCGATCACCCCTGGAAACATTGGGCGGAGCATGAAGCAACAAATAGCGAAGGTCAGCATCGCCGGCCCGGCGCCCAGAGCCGATGGAGTCAGGGCAAGGACCTATCCTGGGAGCCGTTGCGACCCGAACTAGTTGTCGAAGTCGCTTACGACCACATGCAAGGAAGTCGTTTCCGCCACATAGCGCAGTTTCGACGCTGGCGCACTGACAAGCAGCCGAGCGATTGCACCTATGCTCAACTCGAAGTTGTCCCGCCACAGGAGCTCGCGGAGATCTTTCTAAGAAAAGACTAGTACTCTGAAGGCACTCGAGAAGTTTGGAGTTCAGCCTTAGGCGGCTTTGCAAAGAGTCCAAATCCCACCTACGGCAGTTGGTGGATAATGTTCAGATCCTCTCTACAACGAGTTACAAGCCTGGGGATCTAAAATACCACCAACGGCAGTTGGTGGATGGTTAAGATCCTTTCTACAAAACTCCTCGTGCTTCTTGAAACCGCACATTCCACAGGTGTTATTGTTCTAAATGGCCCACTTTGAGAGGGGATCTGAACCAACCACCAACTGCCGTTGGTGGGATTTAGCAACATCATAGTAACCCGTTTTCGAGTAGATAGGATTTTAACGATCCACCCACTGCCGTGGATCGGATTTGGAGTCTTTATGCAAAGCCCCTTTAGGCTGCTGGTGCAAAAGAAACAAGCTAAAGCTTGGACTCCGAACTTCTGACATTTGACTAGTTATCATTTCTTAGACTGCTTTGAAGCTCGCCAAGTACGCCATTCACGAGTGGGATCGTCATCAGGGTCAGGAGTTTCTTGGGGTGGGCGCAAGGCTTCCGGCACGTTTCGTAGATTCACTCGGACACGAGTCCAGGTGGATGACCTCCCGCGCATGGAGTCGATCAACACATCGTCCAGCGCAAGCAGCTTAGACACCTTGCGATATTTCTTCTTCCATCTTTCAAGACCGGCGAGCGCCGCTTCCTTGTCGGGAGAGTTCGCGATCACCAGAAGTGGCGCCCGCACGCGCGCTTTCTTTGCGCTGGACTTCTTCACAGCCGAACGCGCACGTGATGGAGCGACGCGCGGTGCTTCCCCCGCCATCTTACGAAAGTGTGGTGGCCAGGGCGCATCTCCGAGACCGGACTCTTCATCTTTAGCCGCCAACTCGAGCAACTCTTCGAGCGAGCCTGGCCGGGCGTCCATGCTTTCGTGCGGATCGCCTACCTTCGCGAATCGCTGGGGAACGGTAAGCACGGTGAAATCAGCGGGGTCACAGTCTGGAACCTCATGCCAGTGAATTGGCGTTGACACACGCGCGTCGGAAAGTGGACGTACGGAATACGCAGAACACGTAGTGCGATCCTTCGCGTTCTGGTTGTAGTCGAGGAACACTCCATGACGTTCCTCCTTCCACCACTTTGAGGTGGCAAGCTTCGGTATGCGCCGCTCGATTTCACGCGATAGCGCCAGCGCAGCGCGTCGCACCTGGACGAATGTCCAGCGAGGTTCGATCCGGACATTCACGTGCATTCCGCGTGAACCACTCGTTTTTGGCCAGCCACGAAGTCCCATCTCCTCAAGAAGTGATTTCACCTCAAGGGCAACGCGGCGCACGTCCTCCCAGGGAACACCAGGACCTGGATCAAGATCGACGCGCAATTCGTCCGGATGCTCAAGATCGCCGGCACGCACTGCGTGCGGATGCAACTCAATGCAACCCAGGTTGACGATCCAAGCGAGGCCTGCCGTGTCATCGATGACGATCTCTTCGGCTTGCCTGCCTGAAGGAAATGAGAGGTTGACGGTTCGCAACCACGAGGGGCGATTAGTGGGCGCGCGCTTCTGATAGAACGCCTGACCTTCGGCACCATCTACGAAGCGCTTCAGTACTATGGGACGATCTCGGATTCCCGCGATTGCGCCCGGCGCCACCGCCAGATAGTAGCGGACGAGATCGAGTTTCGAGAGCTTCGTCTGCTTGGAGAAATATTGCTTGTCAGGATGGGTTACACGAACCTCGCGCCCATCGAATGACAGAACCTCGGCTGAGTCGTCGTTCTTCACTAGACGAAGGCTACCATGCCCAGCCTCAAATTATCTCATCTCCAATAATCTCCACCTTTTCGGAACGCGCAGCGCGCTCCCTGGGACCGCATTCACTGGGACCGCGGGCGTCTCGCCCGCACTGAGCGCGCAGCGAACAACGCGTACGGTTAAAGCTCTTGCGAGATTACTGGCACCTCATCACCACGAATGCGAGCGCTACAAAAACCGCCAGGTGCGAGTGATCTTGCAAGAGGCTCAACCAAACCGCTTGTTCGCGCTAGCGCGCTCAGGGCGGGCGAGACGCCCGCGGTCCCAGTGAAACACTTGAGCGATCCTTATTCTTAATCCTTGCCGATCGGGACGCGCATTGTGAGTGCTCCGACCCACTGACCCGGGTTAGAAAGGTTGGCGAAGCTCTGATGACAGAGCACACAATTTGGATGAAAGGTGTTGCTAAGTGCATCTGAGCGCCGGTAATACCAGCGATCGCCGATGCGCTCGAATGATGTAGTCTCAAGGCCCTGCAGCGCTCGGGTCAGCGCCTTCCGCTCAAACGGGTCGCTGGGTAAATTGTTGAATCCACCCTGCAGCGGCGGCACGATCCCGATCAGCCGGATGTCGCGGTTAGAGTTGTTGAATATCAGCGAGATTGCATGCTTGCCCTCCTCCACGTTTTCCGGCGTGGTCTCGTTGAACTCCTGGATTAGGGCGGCGAAGAGCTCGTTGTGCATGAGCTGTCCCGTCTTTTCCGCGGCGGCCCGTTCCTCTTGCGAGGGAAAATTGTCGGCGCTTGCAAGGGCGGCGACCGCAGCAACAGTGAGCAGAACAACAAGCGCGATCATGACGCGTTTCATTTTCAAGTAGCGCATAGATAGCTCCTTTTCTTTTGTATTTATAGTTCGGCATTCGAACGAGACGGCAGAGGAATTATCATCGGGATTCGCTCGCGGTACTTTCGGTACGTGTCCCCATACAAACGAATCAGGTCCCGTTCTTCCAACTGGATGGCGATCAGGATGTAGCCGGTCGTCGCTAACGCGAACACCAGATGCGCTACCGTCATGGTCGGGGCTGACCAGAAGACCAAGAGCCAACCGAGGTAAAGCGGATGGCGAACAAGCCGGTAGAGGCCGGGAGTCCTGAAGGCTATTGGCGCACTCTCTTTTCGTCGCAGGTACAAGTACACCTGCCGAAGCCCGAAGAGATCGAAGTGATTGATGAGGAATGTGCTAGCGAGCACTGTGAGCCAACCGAAAGCGAAGAAGCCGTAGAAAATCGCGCGAACTGCCACACTCCGCACGTTCCAGATTACTCCGCCCATCGGCCGCCATTGCCAAAAGAGTAAGAGCAACGCGAGACTTGAAAACAGCACGTAAGTGCTGCGCTCTACCGGTTTGGGTACGACTTTGGTCCAAGCGCGCTTGAACCACTCGCGAGCCATCAAGCTGTGCTGGATGGCGAATAGGCCGAGCAAAGCGGCGTTAACCAGTAGCGCCAAAGACAGTGGACCTTCCGCGCCAGAGTCAATAGATTTTGGGACCCCTAGATTGCCAATGAACCCGATGGCATAAAGGAAGGTGCCGAGAAAGATCACATAGCAAAGTGCTCCATAGCCGAAAGCTGTAAGGCGAGCGAACATCAAAGTCTCCTTTCAATTGATTGCGACGCTGATACGGGATACGCAATCGCTACTGAGTACCCCGTATCACCTTATTGGTGCGCGTGAAGTGCAAACGAATCAGTCCTTCGCGCGGTAGAAGTAGTACTCGGCGGTGTAAGGCACCTCTGCCACCGTCCCGATTAATGAGCCGGGACCTGTGGGCGCTAGTCCTCCCTTGGTGTTGACCCGCTGGATGTAGGTCACCGAGCTGAAAGGTCCTGGGCCATCGGTCGAGACCGTCTGAAGCAGCAACCAGGGAATGGCGCTTGGATCCGGAGTGCAGCCTGTCACCTTGGTGGCAAGCACTTTGCTGCCACTGTTGCTTTCCCAGGTGGGCCCAAGATAGTGAGTGCCAACTTTTCCATGGTAGTCGGCGTCGGAGAATAAGGTTGCCACTGGCTCAACAAACGCCCAGGTGGTGCCGTTCCATCTGTACATCTGAACGCCCTGAGCATAGGCATGGTGAGATACTGTATTTTCCGCCGGTACCTCCAGGCTGTCGCAAAGCGGCGACGGCAAGTCCGGTGAATTGTCGTGGGCGATCGCTCGCGCGGTTGGAAGGGACGCTAATGAGAACCCGGCGATGGCGAGCAGAACTACAAGCGCGATGATGCGCTTGATTTTCAATTTGTGCATAAACTGACTCCTCATATTTGAATTTTGTAGTTATTGATGGTTGTAAGAACGCGATAAGTGAGGCAGCGAGTAGATCGAGCTCATCCTCGCCGAAGTTGCTGACGCTCTCAGAAAGTCTTCTGACAACGAAGGGGACAACCAATGGAAATCTGCCATTTTCAACTTATCCTTCTCATCGAATCAGCATTCAAAATTGACTGTCCAAAAACGAAGTCAACATCCACCGACCGCAATTTATTGCCGCCAACGGAAGGCTGCTGATAAAATTCGCACCTGGTCGTGTCGCTAAGGCTCCTTACTAAAAGGCGTCGAAGAGTCCTTAAGAGAGCTTTTCAAAGTCGTCCGGAGCGCCGGGAGCACGTGTAATGCGCGTCTACCCGGTTCGCCACTGCGGTTCCTCCGCCATTTCGGTAGTGAGCCTTCTTGCCACTCCACCTGACTAATGCGAAGGCCAAGCGCAAAAACCGTCATCAGCCCATAGAAAAAGTTTCTGCACGCCCGGAAGTGTTAGAGGGCTACGCGCCGCGGTGAAAAATTTGCGCCATTTGAGCGCTGAGAGCGCAAGGACGTTTCCAGGAATGACCGCAGCCTCGCCACAAGAAGTGACGCAACTACTCGCAGCTTGGAGCGACGGTGACGAGGCGGCGCTCGAGCAACTGGTTCCCATCATTCACGCGGAACTACATCGTCTCGCCAAGCACTATCTGAAGCGTGAGCGTCCCGGCCACACGCTCCAAACTTCCGCGCTCGTCAATGAAGCTTACGTCCGCCTCATTAATTGGAAGACCGCGCGCTTTGAGAGTCGGGCACACTTCTTCGGAGTCTCGGCGCAGTTGATGCGACGTATCCTTGTGGACTTCGCGCGCCGCCGACCGCGAGTGCAAGGCGCTTCGGTGCGTCACGTCTCGCTTGAGGAGGCACTGTCGGTCGTAGCGGAACCGGATACCGATCTGGTGGCACTCGACGAAGCGCTCGTCGAATTGGCGCGACTTGATCCGCGGAAGGCGCGGATCGTGGAGTTGCGATTCTTCGGCGGGCTGAGTGTGGAAGAGACGGCGGAGTTTCTAGACATCTCGCCGGCAACTGCGCTGCGCGAATGGAACAAGGCAAAAGCGTGGCTCTACCGCGAATTGAGCGCAGAGGGTTAGTTGGCCCACCACCAAAAAAACCATGCAAGCTGAGAGGTGGCAGGAAATCGATCGACTCTTCGACGCGGTGCTGGAACGCGAACCGTCGGAGCGCGCTTCTTTCCTCGCCACCGCCTGCGCAGGTGATGACGAGTTGCGCCGCGAAGTGGAATCACTCCTCGCAGCCCACGATCGCGCGGAAAAGTTCATTGAAGCGCCCGCGATGGAAATGGCGGCAAAAGCTGCCGCAGCGGGCGGCAATGTTTTCTCAGCTCGCGGACGAGAGATCGGTCCTTACCGTGTTTTGTCTCTTCTCGGCGCGGGCGGCATGGGTGAAGTTTATCTAGCGGAAGACACGCGCCTCGGCCGACGAGTTGCGCTAAAGCTTCTGCCTCCGGAATTCACCGACGACGCGGGACGCATTCACCGTTTCGAGCGCGAAGCTCGCGCCGCTTCTGGCCTTAATCACCCAAACATCATAACCATCTACGAGATTGGACAGAGCGATGGGTCGTACTTCATCGCCACTGAGTTAGTCGAGGGGCAGACGCTGCGCGACTTCATGCCTCGCGCCCGCGCGCACATGAAGGAAGCAATCAATGTTATCGCTCAGGTCGCAGACGCGCTTTCAGCCGCGCACGCCGCCAAGATCGTTCACCGCGACGTTAAGCCCGAAAACATCATGCTTCGGCCAGATGGCTACGTGAAAGTCCTCGACTTCGGACTGGCGAAGTTGACCGAACTTGCGTCCGACGACGACGCTTCCGACAAAAGAACCGAGAAAGAACACACTCACACGGGTGCGGTGCTGGGGACTGTCGCCTATATGTCGCCGGAGCAGGCGCTCGGGCAGGAAGTGGACCATCGCACAGACATCTTTAGCCTGGGCGTCGTGCTCTACGAAATGACAGTTGGTGTTCACCCCTTCAAAGGACCAACCGCCGCCGCCACCTTCGATGCCCTGCTGAACCGCGATCCGCCGTCCCCAATCATTTCTAACCCGGAGATGTCTCCCGACCTGGAACGCATTATCGGTAGGGCGTTGGAAAAGGATCGTGAGTTGCGCTACCAGACTGCCTCCGATTTGCGCTCGGAGCTGAAACGCTGGCAACGCACGCTCGATTCATCGCCGACAACTTCGAAGCGAAGCCAGGTGCGCACGAGCAGAGTCTCGCGCGCGACACGCAATGCAACGATAGCAAAAACCGGACTCACGCTGGCCGCTCTGCTGGTGGTCGCGGCCTTGCTGTTTGTCGCCTTGCGCCGCTTGTCGCCCCAACAAAATACCGCGCCGCTTAAGAATCTGAGCTTCGTACAGCTCACGGACCAACCAGGAACAGAGTTGTTTCCGAGTCTGTCGCCCGACGGCAAGTCTGTGGTCTATGCCAGCAAGGCGTCCGGCAACTGGGACTTGTTCCTGCAAAGAGTGGGCGGAAAAAATCCTCGCAACCTGACCGCCGACTCGACCGCCGACGAAACTCAGCCTGCCTTCTCGCCTGATGGTGAACGAATCGCCTTTCGCTCCGAACGTGAACGCGGTGGCATCTTCGTAATGGGCGCAACTGGAGAATCGGTGAAGCGCCTGACCGACTTCGGGTATCACCCGGCGTGGTCTCCCGCTGGGCGCGAAATTGCTTTTTCCACACACAATATTGAAGACCCAAATGACCGCACTCTGGAGCGGAGCGACATCTGGATCGTCAATGTCGAGACGGGCGCGAAGCGGGAACTCACGGGCGAAGCAATTGGCGACGCGGCGCAACCGCAATGGTCGCCGGCTGGCGCGCGCATCGCCTACTGGAGCAGACGGAAGGGCGGGCAACGGGATCTCTTTACAATCCCAGCGGCCGGCGGTACACCAATCGCCGTCACCGATGACACAGACTTCGACTGGAATCCTGTATGGTCGCCCGACGGCCGCCACCTCTACTTCGCCAGCGACCGCGGCGGACAGATGAACCTTTGGCGCGTTCCCATCGAGGAGAGCACGGGAAAGGTCACGGGGCCGCCGGAGGCACTCACAACTCCCTCACCATACGCACAACACCTGAGCTTTTCGCACGACGGGCGACGCGCGGTGTACGTTAGTCTTGTCAGCAGCAAGAACATTCTGAAGGCTAACTTCAATCCTGACTCGGCGATGTTGGCAACTGAACCTGTTGCGGTCACCCAAGGTTCCAAACACACCGCGCAACCCAATCTTTCACCGGATGGCGAGTGGTTTGTCTATAGCACTCAAGGCGACAAGCAGGAGGATCTCTTCATCGTCGACAAGGATGGCAAGGGCGCGCCACGTCAATTAACCAGCGATCACTTCAAGGATCGTCACCCGCGCTGGTCACCGGATGGCAAGCGCATCGTCTTTTACTCAGATCGTAGCGGCAGGTACGAAGCGTGGACCATTAATCGAGATGGCAGCGGTCTCCAGCAAATGACTTTCACTACTGGCATGACGGTAATCTACACCTTCTGGTCCCCCGACGGCTCTCGCTTGGCTTATAACCTGCGAGACGAGTCCTGTTGGATTATGGAAGTTGGAAAGCCATGGAACGAACAGACACCGGAACGCGTACCTGATCCGCCCGACCCTTCTGACGTTTTCCGCGCGTTCTCCTGGTCGCCGGATGGTGGCAAACTTGCAGGCTGGATCAACTCCCCTGTCGAGCATGCCGGCATCCTCGTCTACAACTTTCAGACGAAAAGCTTCGAGCGGATCACTGACTTCGGCGCCCGACCTCTGTGGCTACACGACAATCGACGGCTGTTGTTCAGGGATAAAGGAAAACTCTTTCTTGTCAACAGCGAGACGAAGAAGGTTCAGGAGATTCCTCTTCGCTCACCACTCCCCGCCATCGAATACGGCCTGACTGGCGACAACCACACGCTTTACTACACTCTCGAATCGACAGAAGCCGACATCTGGCTACTCAACCTGGACTAGCCAGGCCGCACCATTCAAAATGTGGATGAATTGTGGAACCAGCGGTTGGGAAGCTTTCACATCAAGCGTCTAATATTGCGAGCATTCACCATCGTATGGTTCACGCCTCTGGAAGTATGCTATTGAGTTTCTATGTCAAAGTTAAACGAAAAACAAGTCGCCCAGTTCAATCGAGATGGGTACGTGATGGTGAAAGAGTTGTTCGATCCCGAAGAGATGGATCTGCTAATCCGTATCGCAAGAAGTGACCAACAAATCGAGCAACAGGCCTATGAACGCCTTGATTCATCCAGCGGCCGTAGCAAGTTGTGGATTACCGACTCGCTTGGTGATGACATTTACAGTGCTTTTGTTCGCTGCCACCGGATTATCGATCCAATGGAACAGCTTTTGGGTGGAGAGGTCTATCACTATCATCACAAAATGATGCTCAAAGAACCGTTTGTAGGTGGCGCATGGGAATGGCACCAGGACTATGGTTACTGGTACCTGAACGGCTGCCTGTTTCCCTACCTGGCCAGCGGTTTGATCGCGATTGACCGGGCAACCGCAGAGAACGGATGCCTGCAAGTATTGAAAGGCTCACATCACATGGGCCGCATAGATCACGCGAAGACCGGGGAACAGAAGGGTGCAGATGTGGAGCGAGTGAACGAGGCACTGAAACATCTCGAGTTGGTCCATTGCGAGATGGAGCCGGGCACCACGCTCTTCTTCCACTGCAATCTGCTTCATCGCTCCGACGCCAATCGCAGCCCCAACCCGCGCTGGTCGCTAATCTGCAGTTACAATGCTGCGAGCAACCCCTGTCAGGATAAGCCCAACCACCCCGCTTACCGGCGCCTCGAGAAGTGGCCGGATTCTCGGATCAAAGAGGTCGGACGACGACAGCTCGATGCTGTGAGTCAATCCTTAGCTTAGGCGGCGAGAAGAAACCGGTACCAGACCTAAAAGCTATTCCCTGATGGCGGCGCCAATGCCTCGGCCCGCTGAAGGCGAGTTTGTTTTGAGTTTCGCGGTGGCCATCCAACTCGCATAATCGTTTCCCTGCTTGCCCATCAACTGCGGATCACTCTTGCTGAATCCGGGTTCGCGGTTCGGGTCTGCCAGCCCTCCGACCGGCACGTCGTGGCCACCGTTGAAGAAAGTATTGTCGCGATGATCGAAACGCGATACGGCCGTACCCTCGCCGGCAATCTGATAAAGCATTGTCTCGTCGACGACGCCAGACAGCACAAAGATGTTGCCACGCAGCGACAGATTCTCTGTTTTCGTCAGACGGACGGAGCGTCCGCATCCTTTGGGCGGGCTATCGACCTCATTGCCTGGACGTATGAGTAAAACGCCACGCTCGCCGATGCCAATAAAAGTATTGTTAGTGATGCTGGCGTTCTTTGCCGCCCAGATGGCGATGGGTTCAACGGGACGTTCGCCGGGTCGGGTTGATACGACCAGATTATCGCGGGCCGTCATATCGTAGGATTCGAAATAAGCGAAGGAACACGGATCGCCGAAGCGACCGTCAATGAACAGATCCGGATCGGTTGAACCACCCGAGAAGGCTGCGCCGGAGTTGTCAACGAAAACGTTGGCCTCGATCAGCACTCGTTGCCCTCCACCTTTGCTGACGACACCCCGATGGCAATTGCGGATTAAATTGCGACGCACGATTACGTCGTCAGTACACGGCAGGTCGATCGCCGGCTTGCGCTGAAAATTCTTGCCGTCAAAAAGATCGCAATCTTCGACAATGATGTGATGCGACTGATTGAACTTAATTAAATAGAGCCGATCATCGTCCTGCAGAGGATCGTAAGAGGCGGTGCAACCTGCCGGTGGGCACTCATAGTGAATCCTGGCGTTGCGAATTGTGATGTAACTGGTCCATAGCGACCGATCGTACCAGGCCGCTGTGTGACCTCCGGGCGGGTCATTGGTCTTGACGTGGTTGTAGGTGTCTTCCGGCTCGTAAACGCTGTCACCGTGAATCCCGTTCCGTCTGCGGTTAAGCTTCTTCCCAGCGTCATCCATATAGTAGGGGTTCGGAAAAATCTCGAACCCGTCGATGACGATCGCGCTCGCGAGATGAAAGCGCACATGATCAATCACCACACCCAGCCTGGTCTCGGCGCGAATGATCAGCGGATGTGCGGGATCGTAACGGTAAATACCGATGGCTTCAGCTGGCGTTCCTTTTGGGACCGGCTGACGTGGATCACCGGCCTCCAATTCGTCAGCCATCGTCAGGCCCAGATTGATGCCACCCCAGCGTGCCTGGCTGCCGGCTTTCCGATAGTCGCCGTTCTTAGCGATGATCGTGTCGCCGCTTCCTGCGTGACGCAGAGCCACGCGCCAGGATCTATAAGGAAGAGCGTAACTGCCGTCGCCGCGACTATCATCACCATCGAGCAAGTGAACATAGACGACCTTACCCCGGGCCTGGACCATTCCAGTGAACAGAAACAACAATACTGCAGCAACCAACAGCAGACGCCTTTTTACCAACTTCATCTTTCTCCCTCGCCCGCATGAGGGACCCACTGCCCGTTGAGCATAACGTGCTTGACGCGACGCATGTCGCTGATGTTCTTTAGCGGATCACCCTCCACCAGGACCAGGTCTGCCAGCTTGCCCGCCTCGACGCTTCCAAGCCGATCGGCTGAGCGAAAGAAACGCGCATTCTCCATGGTGCCGGCTACGATCGCCTGCATGGGAGTAAGGCCCGACTCAACCAGCAATTCCAGCTCACGCTGATAGGCCCAACCGCGCTTAGCATGCGGTACATCGGAATGTGAACCGACAACGACGTGCGCACCGGCGCGGTAGACACGGCCCACGAATGCCTCCATCTGCTTAAACGCGCGCACATGCATTTCAGTCGTGTCCTTATCGCCTCGCTGCCTTTCGAAGACGGCCAGCGTCGGCGAAACGACCGTTCCCCGGTCCACGATCAACTTGAAAAGCGCGCGCGCTCGGGGAGAATCAAGATCGATCGCATTCCAAACCTGATAACGGCCCTCCCGGCGCGCGTTGTTGTCCGCCAGGACGGCTTGGCGGTATTTTTCCGCCTCGCGCAGTGGCAAGAGCGCTGTCCCGAATGACGTGGCGTGTTCCACGCCATCGACCCCGGCGCGGATAGCGTCGCCGGCGTCCACAATCTCCAGGTGCGACGTGACGGGCAACCCGCGAGCATGCGCTGTCTCAGTCGCAACTCTGATCAGCGCGAGTGGTAACCGGAAGTAGACCTTGATGGCCGAAGCTCCTTCATCAGCGAACCGGTTGACCGCCAGACGAGTTTCTTCCGCATCCCGTACGATGAACGAGTCCTTTGGGTAAGCTGCGGGTGGTGAGTCCAGATGGGGACCACAGAGGAAGAGTCGCGGCACCGGAGCAGTGCGCTTGCGCGCACCATCGTAAGCTTCGGTCCACTGGCCCGGGTCGCGTACTGAGGTGACGCCATGCGTCAGATAGAGGGCTGGTAGTCCGTCGTCACCGTCAATGTGGAAATGCGAGTCAATCAACCCCGGCAAGAGCGTCAACCCATTGGCATCGAAGACTTCGGCACCAGCAGGAATGTTTATGGCCGCACGCTTGCCGACCGCGATAATCCGTTCCCCACGGATAACCACGGCTGCATCGTGAAGCGGTTCGCCGCCGTGCCCGTCAATTAAGGTGGCCCCTACAATCGCCACAGTGTGATTTGCGCCTGGACTCGCAACCTGATTGATTTCGTGAAGAGAAGGCTTTGACGCCGATCTGACATTTCTTTCGGCGGGGCCCCGTTGCGCAAACACAACGCTACTGAGCAGCAGCGCGGTGAGCAATGTGTTGCTTAAGAACCGTAATGATTTGTTCATTTGATAAGAGTCAAACCAAAGTAGTGAGCCCAGAAAACTGAGCACGCGATCTATTTCTCTTGCGTCCGTTTCATTTCACTCATTCGGAAGAGAGCAAACGCAAGCGCAACCGCCCATCCTTTTGACCTTTGAACGGCAAATACAAAACTCCAGAGCCATTCGCGGCAGCAATGTAACTGCCTCCGGGCACGCCATTAAATAGGCCGCCGCGCCAGTTGGCCCGCCCACCCGTCATTTGTAATTCGTACTTCGCGTGGGGTCTCAGTCCCGTGATTAGCAATGAGTTGGTTTCCACGTCCGGTATAGTGACCTCGCCTCCGGTCACTGGACCATCAATCGTGGCGAATAGCGTGACAGTGCCACCTTCGATCAGGGAACCAACCAGATTCGATCCATCCACTAACTCGACACGCGGAGTTTTAGGGTCAGTGCGATCTCCAATTTCGAGGACATGAAGAAACAAGTCCTCTTTTGCTGGTTTCGCCGGGGAGACCTCGACGCGCCAGGCAGCGGGTACTACGGCGCGCGTGTTTGAAGGCAGAAGTTTTTCAAAGTCTTCGCCCCAAAAAGTTTTCCACATCTTGCGGAGGTAAGGATCAGTAGGCAGTGGTCCACCGGCGGCAGGATCCAGTGGCCAATTCTTTCCGCTGCCCCAAACGCCGCCAAACTCATCACCCGGCGTCCAGAACTCCCAACCCGGGCCGCCGCGCTTCACGACTTCTCGTTCACGTGGGAGTAATGAGTGAACCCGCAGGCGTCCTTCTCCATTCTCATAGGTGAAGACAGTAGCGTTGGCGAAAGCGGTGCCGCCATGGCCCACATCCCGTCCGGCCTCATCGGCTACAACCCGCGGTTCAGCCACGCCGTGTAATAACCAGGCCTTGCGATAACTCGGGTCGACACTACGTACGCGGTCGAAGATCACCAGCACGTTGTTGCCGGGTGTATAAGCCACTTCGCGGGTGAACTTCTCCATCT
>DASXRU010000192.1:0-28659 GCA_036506395.1 Pyrinomonadaceae bacterium
GAAGGTCGTGATTCCCCCGGTCGCGACGATGGGAGTTGCGAATCCGGCGCTGTTCACCGCGCGTTTGATGGCCGCAACCTGCGGCACCGAGCGACCGAATGGGCCACGCTCGTCAGACAGCGTTGTGGGCATGCATTCGTAGCCACTTTGTCCGGTATAGGGATAGACGGCCTGGCCCACCTTCGGCTGCTGCGCGTCTTCGAATTTTCCGCCTTTTGAGATCGAGAGGAAATCAAAACCAGCCCTGGCAAACTCGACCCCGAAGTACGCTGCGTCTTCAATTCTGTTACCACCTTCGATCACTTCGTCACCCAGAAAACGAACCCCGACAACGTAATCGTTGCCGACTCGTTCGCGCACGGCAGCGTAAACTTCCAACGGCAAACGCACACGATTTTCGCGAGCACCGCCATAGCCATCGGCGCGATTGTTCAGCGCGCTCAAGAAGCCTGCCATCGTATAGGCATGGGCGTAGTGCAACTCCACGCCGTCAAAGCCTACTTCTCGCGCGCGCCAAGCGGCATCAGCAAAGATACCGGGCAACACTTGAGGTAACTCTCGAATGTGCGGCAAGGACGTATCAGTCACCCGTTCGCGATAGCCGAAGCGCAGCGATTCAACCTCGCTGTCTTCGAGAACGCGTTGAATGATTTCGTCTGACGAGCTATTAAGGAATTTGCGAACTCGTTCTTCTTCAGCGCCGAGCCAGCTCTCGTTGCCAGTGATTTCTGCGATGGCTTTACGATGATGACTGGCGACCTTAAGAAACCTCTGGAAAAACTTTGCCGGGTCCGGCCGCCGCTTAACGGCGAGGAAGTCCAGGATCTGAATAAAGAGACGAGTGTGGCCGCCGCTGGCTTCGCGCACCGTCTCGACAAGTTGGCGAAGTCCGGAAAGGAATCGATCATGGCCAATACGGAGCAACGGTCCGCTGGGAATGTCGCGCACACCGGTTGCTTCAACCACCAAAGCGCCAGGTTGTCCTTCGGCAAATCGCCTGTACCAATCAAGGTTTGCCTGCGTGACAAAACCGTCTTCCGTCGCCCGCCACGGCACCATTGCCGGCACCCAGGTGCGGCTTTCCAGGCTGATAGGGCCAATGGCGATTGGTTGGAAAAGGAGCGACCGTGAAGCTTCCTCCGCGCCGGGCCAGCGCGCTTCCGGGATGGGATGCTTGATCGGATTGGGAAACTTCCACATGGGTCGTGAGGTCACTTTATCACGGGGCTTCGGAGGCGGGGAGTAAACTCGACCCTGCGGCTTTGCCGCCGCACAGTGCCGAAAGCCTCCGGCTTTCCGTGGCTTTCTTTATTGTTGGCGGAGAGGCTGCGCCTCGATGAAAAGGAGGCGTAGCCTCGAAATCAAGAGGAAGTCGCACGGAAAGGCGAGGCCTTTCCGCACTGAGCGGCGGCAGAGCCGCAATGAAACGGACTTTCTTAATCACCGTTTAGCCTAAAGATCGTACAAAGCAATGTGATAAATTAGGGGTCCGCGGAAGAAACACTAAGGAGAGACATTGGTCGACGAGTTAATAAAGTGGCGCAAGGAGTTTCCCATCCTGGACCAGACTGTCTACTTGATTTCACACAGTCTGGGCGCCATGCCACGCGGGGCCTACGAGCGAATGCATGAGTACGCGGAAACCTGGGCCACCCGCGGGGTGCGGGCCTGGGCCGAAGGTTGGTGGGAGATGCCGGTCACGACCGGCAACGAGGTGGCACGCATCATCGGAGCTGATCCTCGTACCGTCGTCATGCATCAGAACGTTTCCATTTGCCAGTCGCTGATCCTGTCGTGTTTTGAGCCCACTCCGAAAAGAAACAAGATAGTTTATTCCGAGCTCAACTTTCCCACCGTCATGTACGTTTACGAAGCGCACGCGCGTAACGGCAACCTGCGCATTGAGACTGTGAAGTCCGACGACGGCATCACTGTGCCGCTTGAGCGCATGCTGGCGGCCATAGATGAAACGACGCTGCTGGTCCCCATTTCGCACGTGCTTTACAAGAGCGCATTTCTACAGGACGCGAAAGCCATCACGGAGCGCGCCCATGAAGTCGGCGCAATGGTCGTGCTTGATGTCTACCAATCGGCAGGCACCGTTGCCTTCAGCGTCAAAGAACTGAATGTTGATTTCGCTACCGGTGGCTCGGTGAAGTGGCTGTGTGGCGGTCCGGGGGCCGGCTATCTGTACGTTCGTCCTGACTTGATCGAGCGCTTCCAACCGAAGACAACCGGCTGGATGGCCCACGAAGAGCCGTTTGCGTTTGATACCAGGCTTCGCTATGCGGCAGATATCACTCGTTTCCTGCATGGCTCACCATCGATTCCAGCGTTGTACGCCGCCGAGAGCGGCTACAAGATCATAAATGAGATTGGCGTTCCGGCGATTCGCGAGAAGAGCATCCGGCAAACGTCGCGGCTGATCGAGCTGGCGGAAGCGGCCGGGTTTCGTGTCACCAGCCCCGGCGATCCGGCGCGACGCGGCGGTACGGTGACGATTGCCGTAGAGCATGCCGCGGCCGTAACCAGGGAGTTGGTGCGAAGAGAGGTTATTGTTGATTATCGCCCCGGCGCGGGAGTGCGCCTCTCGCCGCATTTTTACACCACCGACGACGAGCTCGACTTTGCTATCAACGAAATGAAATCGATCCGGGACACACGATCCTACGCGACAAATGAAGCGGCAGGGGCGGCTTTTTGAACGGACGTCAGTAGTCAGTTGTCCGTGGTCAGTAGCAGACCACGCATTCATTCGACTGACCACTAACAACTGACAACTAACTACTGACAATGACTGACGAATACGGTACCAACCCACCGCTTTCCTATAACAAATACCTCCGCGTGCCGGAGCTGATCGAGCTGCAAAGCTTGCTCTCCGATCCGGCGCATCACGATGAGCTGCTTTTCATCACGGTTCACCAGGCTTACGAGCTGTGGTTCAAACAGATCCTTCATGAGATTGACGCCACAACTCGCTTAATAAACGACGACCGCGCAGCTTCGGCTACGCGCGCTTTGCGGCGCATAGTCGAAATCGAAAAACTTCTGGTCAGGCAGATTCACATACTGGAGACGATGACGGCCATTGATTTCCTTGCCTTTCGCGAGGAGCTGAATCCGGCCAGCGGTTTTCAATCCATGCAGTTTCGCGAGATCGAAGTCTCCTCGGGGCTGAAAGGTGAAGCTATTCTGCGCGAGTTCGAATCAGATGAGTTTGCCCATGGCCGTCTGCAAAAGCGAATGCAAGCGCCGTCGTTGGGCGATGTTTTCTATGCGCTGTTGCGGCGGCGCGGTTTCGATGCGCCCACCGACGGTACGTCTCCCGAGGAAAAAGAGCGGCGCCGGCCCTACAGCAAACGGGTGCGCGCCGTACGCGACATTCTCGCCAACTTTGAAAAACACGAAGAGGAGTTTGCGCTGGCTGAAGCGTTGCTCGACCACGACGAATGGTTTTCGTTGTGGCGCTCGCATCACATCAAGATGGTCGAGCGAATGGTGGGCGCCAAGCGCGGCACCGGCGGCTCCGAAGGGATTGGCTACCTGCGCACGACGCTTGATAAGAAATTCTTTCCCGAGCTCTGGGAAGCGCGAACGTATCTGAGTGCGAAGCCCGGCGACGAGGGATGTCCCTTCGCCGGCGAGTGATCGCCTTTCAGCGTCTCAAAAGTTCTCCCTGCTAGCATCATGAACGGATTTAGACAGGAGTAACCAAAAATGTCGCGTAATGTTCAGTATGTAATCGACGAAACCGGTCAGAGAACTGCTGTTATTGTGCCGATTGAAGAATACGAGGAACTGCTGGAAGACTTGCACATAACTCGCGTCGCCGAAGAGACGAAAGACGAGCAGCGCATACCCTGGAAGCAAGTCAAGGCGGAGCTGGTCTCAGAGGGCAAAGTTTTATGACTAATCTCAAGTTCGGTTGTTCTTTTCAGAAGGAGATGTCATGAAGAGAGGCCTAATCGTGCTTGGCATCATCGCCCTGCTAACCGTCACCAGCGCGGCGCAGAAACCCGGCCCGCCGAAACTTGAACCAGCAACTCCTACTGATAGTCAGAAACAGTTGATTAGAGAAGGCATCGCCCTGCATGACAAGGGAGATTACGACGGTGCTATCAGCCGTTACCAGGCGGTACTGCGCGAGAGCCCTAACAATGTCCAGGCGCTCTACGAAATGTCGTTTTCGTATTTTGTTAAGAAGGACTTTCACAAGAGTATCGAAGCCGGCTACAAGGCCGCTGAGTACAAATCCGATCTGCTGGGAATGATCTATACCCAGCTGGGCAGTAGCTTTGACGAGCTGGGCGAACCGAAGAAAGCAGTCGAGATTTACAAGGCGGGCATCAAGCTGGAGCCGACAAGCTTTCTGCTTCACTACAATCTGGCGGTCACCTACAGGGGCACCGGACAATTGGACGACGCCAGGGCTGCAGTCAAGAAAGCGGCCATCCTGAATCCTGCCCACCCGAGCAGCCAACTGCTCCTGAGTGGGCTCTTTGAAAAAGGGGGTTACAAGACGCCCGCGCTTTTGGCCGCTTGCCGGTTTCTGATTCTTGAGCCGAGATCGACGCGATCGGACAGTGCCTTGCGTTTGGTGCGGACCACGATGCAGGCGGGCGTTTCGGCTGGTAAGAATTCCAATGAGATTAGTATTTCTGTCGATCCCTCACCTCAGAAAAAGGACGAAGGTGACTTCGGTTCTATCGACATGTTCATGGGCCTGGCGAAAGCGGCGAACTACATTGAGAAGAACAAAGGCAAAACCGAAATGGAGCTATTGGCGGAGAACTTCGGCTCCTTGATAGCTTTCCTGTCGGAATCGCCGAACAAATCTGATCAATCGAAGTTTACCTGGAAGTATTACGTGCCTTATTTTATTGAGATGAAGAATAAAGGTCATGTTGAGGCTTTTGCCTATTACACTAATCAGCGCAGCAACATTGCGGGCGTGAATGACTGGCTCCAGCAGAATCAACCCAGGATTGTGGCGTTTCTCGTTTGGTCTAAGAACTATCAGTGGCCGAAGATCGATTAGTTTAGAACTCGATGACCATCGAATTTCCCGAACGCTTCAACATGGCTGATTACTTCCTCTACCACAACCTGGAGGAAGGGCGCGAGAACAAGACCTGTCTTTACTTCAACGATAAAACCTACACCTACGGCGATACGGCGCGGATGTCGAACCGCGCGGGCAATGCGCTGCGCGAGTTGGGCGTCGAGATCGAGGATCGCGTGCTTATCATTCTGCCGGATTGTCCGGAGTTTGTGTGGACGTGGTTTGCTGCGGCGCGGATCGGCGCGGTGATCACGATGGTAAACCCCTTACTACCGGTTGAGGATTACAAGTACTACCTGGATTACACGCGCGCTCGGGTGGCGGTGATTCACGAGTCGCTTCTGAAAACGTTTGCCGAGGCCGCCGGGGACGCAGCTTTTCTGCGGACAGCGCTTTTCGTTCGTAATGAAAGCGCAGTGGACAAAGACCGGATCAATCCTAAAGAAAACCACGTTAAGTTTCTTTCATTCGACGAAGTTGTTTCCACCCAGCCGGTGGTATGCAGAGGCGCCGACACGCATCGTGACGACATGGCAATCTGGCTTTTTACTTCCGGCTCGACCGGACATCCCAAGGGTGCGGTGCACCTGCAGCACGATTTGCCCTACAACACCGAAGTTTTTGCCAAGCGCACAATGGGCATTAGCGAAAACGACCTGACCGTGTCCGTTCCGAAACTCTTCTTCGGATATGCCACCGGCACTAACCTGCTTTTTCCTTTTGCTGTCGGCGGCGCCACCGCACTCTTTACCGAGCGCTCCACGCCGGAAAAGATGTTCGAAATGATCGAGCGCTACCAGCCCACGATTCTGACAACTGTGCCGACAATGATTAATGGGATGCTTAACGCCGCGGGCGCAAACGCGAAGGATTTGTCGAGCTTGCGTTTTTGCTATTCGGCCGGTGAGGCGCTGCCGGTCGAGCTATATCATCGTTGGAAAGAAATGTTCGGTGTCGAAATCTGCGACGGTATCGGTTCAGCCGAAATGTTTCACATCTACATCACCAACCGGCCGGATGACGTGAAGCCCGGAAGCCTGGGGCGGGTCGTCGAAGGTTATGAAGCCAGGATAGTCGATGCAGAAGGTAAGGAAGTGTCCACGGGAGAGATGGGCACGCTAAAGATAAAGGGTGACTCGGCAGCGCTTTGTTACTGGAACGCGCATGAGAAATCAAAGGAGACTTTTGCGGGCGATTGGTGCACCACCGGAGATCAGTTTCATGTAGATGCCGAAGGGTATTACTGGTATCACGGTCGCACCGACGCAATGTTGAAAGTTTCCGGAGTCTTCGTGGCTCCGGCGGAGATTGAAAACTGCCTGCTGCAACATGAGGCCGTCTTGGAGTGCGCGGTCATCGGCCATGACACCGGCGATGGCCTGGTCAAACCAAAGGCCTTTATCGTGCTTCGCGAAGGCAATGCGCCAACTGAGCAACTGGCCGTGTCAATCCAGGAGTTCGTCAAATCGCGCATCGCACTTTACAAATACCCGCGCTGGATCGACTTCGTCATCTCGCTTCCCAAGAATGATCGGGGCAAGATTGATCGAAAGAAATTGAAAGGCTGAAGCACAAAGACTAAGTAACGCAGCCTTTCGCTCAGCCGTTCCGACGCTCTAGATTGTAATCACGCAAGCGACGATAAAGTGTCGAGGGAGAAATGCCGAGTATCTCCGCGGTCTTGCCGCGGTGCCAGCCAGTTTGTTCCAGTGCAGATAGAATTTGCTGCCGCTCGACTTCTCGCAAAGATGCGGGCGCGGCGTCAGTCGTTGTCGAACCCGCCGGCTGGCTTCCGGCAGTTGAGGACATCAGAACAGCTGTTGACACTGAACCGGCTGACGAGCGCTGAACTTCGGGAGGTAATTCATCGAGGGTGATGCGGCCATCATTAGCCAGCAGCACGCCGCGCTCCAGGCAGTTGCGCAACTGGCGGACGTTGCCGGGCCAGGCATAAGCACGTAAAGCCTCCCGGGCTTCCGGCACAATCTCTGGCTGGTTGGCGCCGGTAAGTTGTCTTAGCGTGTACTCAGTGAGTGGCTCGATGTCTTCAGGACGTTCGCGCAACGGCGGCAGGTGAATTTGAAATCCGTTGATGCGATAAAGCAAATCGGAGCGAAACGATCCGTCAGCGACGACTGAATCGATGTTGCGATTAGTCGCCGCTACGATGCGCACGTTTACTTCAACTTTGCGCACGCCGCCGACCCGGAAAAAAGTGCGAGTCTCGATCGCCCGCAATAGCTTGGCTTGCAAGGGCGGCGGCAGTTCCGTAACTTCGTCGAGGAAGAGGGTGCCGCCGTCAGCCAGCTCAATCAGGCCAAGCTTGCGCCCTTTCGCGCCGGAAAAGGCCCCTGCCTCATAACCAAAGAGCTCCGATTCAAGCAGCGATTCCTGAAACGCGGCGCAGTTCAGATCGATGAAGGACGCGTCGGCCCGATTCGACAGGCGGTGAATTGCATGCGCAATCAGCTCTTTACCCGTTCCCGATTCCCCGGTAATCAGGACTGAAGCATCCGATGGGGCGACGCGCTCAACGAGTCGTACCGCCTCGCGCATTGCGTCAGAAACGGAAATGATCTCTGGTAGCGCTGACTGCCGCGCCAATTGCTCGCGTAGCCGCTGATTATCGACGCGCAAACGGCGCTTTTCTGCGGCCTGGCGCACGCGCACGTCCAGCTCATTAATCGTATAAGGCTTGGTGAGGTAATCGTAGGCGCCAATCTTCATGGCCTCGACGGCCGTCTCGATAGTGCCCTGCCCGGTAAGCATGATTACTTCCGGCGGATTCGGCCGTTCGTGCACACGCCGCAAAAGCTCCATGCCATCCATCCGCGGCATGTTGATATCGCAGAGCAGTACATCGACATTGCTTTCTTCCAAACGGCGCAGGGCGGCCTCGCCGTCAGGCGCGACCTGCACGCGATAGCCGAGGCGCTGCAGCTCTTTTTGTAACACCAGCCGCAGGTTGGCTTCATCTTCGGCTATCAACAACCGAGTGGTCTGTGTTTCGCTCACGAGATCTGGTCTCCGTCGCGGCGGGCAGGCAGCGTGATCGTAAACGTCGTGCCGACGCCGACCTTGGAGTGCACTTCAAGCTTGCCCCCGTGCTCCGTTAAAATACCATAACAGACGGCGAGCCCAAGCCCCGTGCCGCGACCAACCTCTTTTGTGGTGAAAAACGGATCGAAGATTTTCGCCAGATTTTCCGGCGGAATCCCGATGCCGGTGTCGCTCACCTCAATCAATACATTCGGATAGAGTCCTCGCGTACGCAGCGTCAGCCGCCCGCCCATGGGCATCGCATCAATGGCATTGGTTGCCAGAGCGACCACTGCCTGCTGCAAATGGCCTTCGTCGCCGGAGACCATCATTACATCATTCGCTGCCTGCACAATGATCTCTATATTATCGCCACGATGCTGGTGAGTAACCAGCCGCGCAGTGGCGTTGACGACATCCGTGACATTGACGCTCGTGTGGCGCCCGGCGCGGGTGCGGCTGAAATCCAGAAGTCCATTCGTGATGGTTTTGCAACGGAAGGCTTCGTCGCGAATTAATCCCAGGTACTCCCGCAGGTTCTCCACCTCTCCAGATGCGTCGAACGCGCCTTCCTGCACGCGCGACTCCAGAGCTTCGGCGCAGGCTGCGATCGTCGCCAGCGGATTGTTGATTTCGTGCACGATGCCGGCGGCCAGCCGCCCAACGGCTGCCAGTTTTTCCGCGCGCGCAACCGCTCGATCCGCTCTGACCCGTGGGGAGATATCTTCTCCGACGGTGATTACGTGGGTAACCTTTTCGCTGCCCTCGGCGCGCATCGGGATCTTACTAATCAGCCAATGGCCAGTTTCGCCGGAGTCCGTCACGGTCTCCTGTTCGATGCGCTCGATTTCTCCCGTTTCGAACACACGCATAAACTCGCGCTCTAACGCTTCGCGCTTCTGTCTGGTCAACACTTCGAAGATGCTGCGGCCAAGAGCGGCGCCGCGCGGAATTCCCAGCTCGCCCAACTCGCGCTTATGGTTCCAGGCGACAATGCGATACTGGCGATCCACTGCGTAGAGGGAAATGGGCAGACTATCGATGATGGCCCCGGTGAAGCGTTGCTGTGCTTCTGCTTCCGCAGTGCGGCGATCTACCTCTTCGGACAGTTTCGCGGCTGAGTCGCGCGCGGCCAGGTACAGCGCAGAAATATGTGAAGCCAGCGCGGCCTGTTGCGCCGCCGCATCAACCAAACGGCACTCAGTTTCGCCACAATCCTCCGCGGAATCGAAAGCAACTATCAGCGCTCCCTTGGTGCGGCCACCGAAACGGATCGGGACCACGTACTCAACCGCGTGGGCGTCGTCACGCAAAAGAAACTGGTTCCCATCAACTATTCTGGCCGAGACCGCGGCGCCGGCCGATGCCAGCCAAATGGTGAATCTCTCTTCGTTAATCAGCGGCAGCCCTTCGGCGCTGCCTTCGCGATCGAAGACGCACACCGCTGTCTTCCCCTCGGTCTCAACGACGGCCGCACAAAGCGCTGCGCCGAGGGCTTCATAGGTCGCGCCAGCTACCCGGCGCACGACCTGACCGGGCTCGAGCGCACGCAATAATCCGCGACCCAGGTCCGCAAGAAAGCGCAACTCACGATTACTTCCCAGCAGGGCCCATTCACGTTGGGCGGCATTCAGATGTGAATTAATGCGGGAGAGCAATTCCGGCGGGGTCGAGGGTTTGGTGATGTAATCGTCGGCGCCGGCGGCGAAAGCTTCTACCTTGCGCGTTTCCGCATCGCTGGCGGAAAACACAACCACCGGCAACTGTTTCATCTCCGGTTGCGCGCGCAGCAAGCGACAGAGGGCGAAGCCGTCAACGCCGGGCAACTCAACGTCGAGCATCACCAGATCGCAGTGCTCTTTGTGCAGTAAACGTAGCGCCGTGGGCGCATTGGTGGCGGTGATTGTGCGATGGCCCGCATCTTCAAAGATACGACGCAGACTCTTGCGCGTGTTGGCGTCGTCGTCAACGATCAGCAATGTAGCGCCAGTCGGATTAGGAGAGTCCCTGGCGTTTGTATTTGGAGGAGTTGGCATGCTTCACGAATTCGTAGGCGTGAAAAAGGGGAGTTCCCAGTGCGCGCGGCTCAAAACTGCGTGCGACGACGTGGATCTCCACGCATGCTTTTAGATTGAAGCGAAGCGAACGAGGATTGTCAAGAAGGATTTCAGTTGATGGCGGCGGTGGCGAGGTTGTCGCTATTGAGATCGAGGAGAGTATCCTTACGCGTGGAAGCCGCGTCGGCTTCGCTCCGTTTGTGTGCAGATTTGGCGGAGTACATTGCCTGATCCGCAGCCATTAGAAGATGATCCAAAGTCTCGCCATCCGCTCCATAGGTGGCGGCGCCGAGGCTGATGCCGACTTGCGCCCGCCTTTCGCCGCGCATGTGCAGGGAGAACTTTGATACCGCGGCTTCGATGCGCTCGCCCAATTCTTCGACCTGAGGCCCGGTCAGATCCTGAACGATAGCGACGAACTCGTCTCCGGCGTAGCGCGCGAGAAAGTCGTACTCGCGCAATTGTGCGTGAATGATATTGGCAACTTCGCGCAGCATCTTGTCGCCCACCTTGTGCCCGAAGGTGTCGTTGACCTGTTTGAAGTGATCGAGGTCGAGCATAACGACCTGGAAAGGCCTGCCCGTGCGCCTCGTGCGCGAAACCTCTTCATCAAAACGGACCTGCATGCAGCGGGCATTGGGCAATCCGGTCAGCGGATCGGTAAGGGCGTTCGATTCCGCCTGGGCGTGATGCATTGCATTGGCCAGCGCGTCGGAAGCCAGCCGCGTGACCGTCTCCAACAGCCGCATATGGTCGTCGTTGTATTCACTGAGCTCCGTCGAGTAAACCGACAACGCACCCAGCAACAGTTCATCCTTGAACAGCGGCAACGTCACCATACAACGGTACTGGGTGCCTGGCTCCAGCTCGACGCCGACGAAATCCAAACTTGGATGAATCTGATTGATGGCCCGACGATTCGCCAGCGCGAAGCCGGTTACGCCTTCGCCCGGCGCGACACAACGCGAACGCAGCGCTTCGGCATTCTTGCCGATGGCGTGCGCCGAGGTGGCGTAACCTTTCACTTCATCGTAAACGTACACGACGCAGGTATCGAATGGAACGATGTGGGCGACCTTGTCGACCAGGATGGCAAGCGTGTCGGAGATCTCCAGCGACGAGCCAAACGTGCTGGCAATCTCGTACAGCGCATAGACCTCGCGGTGGGCATTTCGAATCTGATCGTAAGCCATGAATGACGCAGTATCCCCGATGGCAGCCAGACTGGCTTCGGGAAATAACAAGGGAGCCATTGGATCGTGCGTTAGTGCCGGTGGGTCATTGGCCAAAGCCAGCTGCTCCAGGCCTCGCGCCGCAATCTCTGCTTCAAATCGCGGCAGGTGCTCGACAAATAATTCCACAATCTTCGGATCGAAAAGCGTGCGCGCCCCCCGACGCAGCAAACTAATAGCTTCCTCGCTCGACATACCGCGACGAAACGGCCGGTCTTCGCGTACCGAGTCAAAACAATCGACGACCGACATGATTCGCGCGGTAACGGGAATCTGCTCCCCTTTGAGTCCATCGGGATAGCCGCGGCCATTCCATTGCTCATGATGATGGCGCACGATCGGCACGACCGGATAAGGAAAATCTACCCGGCTCAAGATCTGAGCGCCCACCGTTGTGTGGACCTTCATCTTTTCGAACTCCGCGGGAGTAAGTCCCCCGGGCTTGTTCAGGATGTGATCCGGAACTGCCAGCTTGCCAATGTCGTGAAGCAGCGCGCCTGCTTTAAGAGCGGCAATCTCGGCCTCAGACAGTCCCAGCACCTGGCCCATCCCGGCCGCGTAAATTTCTACGCGCCTGACGTGGCAATGTGAAGTTTGGTCCTTGGCATCAATCGCCGTCGCCAGCGCCTCGACTGTGGCGAGGTGCAGGCGGCTGGCTTCGGAGGCTTCGCGCGTTTTGGCATTTACCCGCTCGAAGTAGATCTTATAAGTCGAATAGGTCACCGCGATGAACGGCGCACTTAGCAGGACGTATTGAATCCCGAAATGGGTGATTGCGCCATAGATTACGGCGGCGGCTATCGCGGCGGCGAAAAAGGACCAGGACGTCCAAAGATAATCATTCCGCCAGAATCTCCAAATTGGGCGCTTATTTTTCAGGGCAAACAGGGTCGCGATGGTAGTGCTGTTCAGGAAGTATTGAATCATCGCCGTCATGGCCAGCGGCACAACAATTTGGCTGAAGCGCAAAGGTGCAGCCGTAACAGCTATGCCGGTCACGCGCCCGTATGCCGCCAACGTGAAATAAAAAGCATGCCCCGCAATGAAGACTGTTCCGGCCATCATCGCCGGGGCTACGATCCAGCTGGGAACGCGCTTCGAAGTTCTACGTGAGCTAATGAGAGAGTCCACCGTACCAATCAACACAGCTGCGGGGACGCCGAGGAACAATATGGCAAGAAACGTAAAGGTATCGCCCGCGGTAACGCTCGCGTTGGCGTTGGGAATGCGAATGGGACGCCAGCTGGCAATAATGGCGCAAGCCATCAAGCCCACGAACCCCACCCACTGCGACGAGGTGAACGACAGACAACGGTAGGCGGCCCACGCGATCGCGAGCGAGCCGGCTATCACCATGGCGTACCAGTAACGCCGGTACGCGACGTTGTAATGACTGAGGTCTATCAGTTTCATTCCTGCTCCCGAACTCAGCTTCTATTCGTTAAGATTTTCAATTCACAACATTTCAAAAAATCAGTTTGTAATTCGTTTCCTAGTACATTCGCAAAACGATTGCAGCGTTATTAAGAAGCGAGTCCGGCGCCGAAAACGATTGCCGGGAGCAAATCAGCTCTCGTTTCCGGCGCCGAACCGGGCAAGAGGCGGGCAAAGGGCACATCGCCCGCCTGTTTTGGGGGTGAGATTTAGGCAGATGCCTTACCAAGGCTGTTAGGAGGGAACGCTCCATAGTTTTGATCCAGGCGCGGCTAGCGGGCTCAGTGCGGTGAGCCCGGTGCGCGTAACGCTCCTAGCCGCACCCTCCTCTTAACAAGCAATGTGCCGCTCCTGTTGATGATGATGTTTCTGAGGCTGAGCTCTTAATGCTTGGGTTTCTTGAGACCGGCGACTTTGGTTGAAGGCGGTCATCATTCAGGCAATCATTGTGACAGGTCAGGTTGAATTTTCGGTCAGAACGCTTTCAGGAAAGGGAATTAAGCACCAGGAATCGAACGTTAACCTCGCATTGACAACGCGCCGCGCCTAAGTGCAACCTGCAACTTCAACTCTTATTCGGACGGTGTGCGGTTGGGTCAGGCACTACACAAAGGCTTGGGATCACATAAGCCGGTTGGGTACATTGAGCTGCTGCGAAGCAATCGTGCTTTTCGTCATCTCTGGCTGGGCCAGGTCGTCAGCCAACTAGGTGATTGGTTCGACACGATTGCCATCTACACAATCGTCCTGAACCTTACCGGCTCAGGTCGCGCCGTTGGTCTGGTTCTCGTCGCCCGCTTTCTTCCCACTTTTTTCATCGGCCCGCTATCAGGCGTCCTGGCTGACAGGTTCAGCCGCCGCTCGATCATGATCATCTCCGATTTGTTGCGGGCGATCGTCGTGCTCGGCTTTCTTCTGGTGCGCCGGGCGGACCAGATGTGGCTGGTTTACACGTTGACGGTTCTTCAACTTGGTCTCTCTACTTTTTTCGAGCCGGCAAAGACCGCCGCCATCCCGTCCATTGTTTCGGACCGTGAACTGGTTCCGGCCAACGCGATCGCCTCGGTTACCTGGTCGGCCATGCTGACTCTGGGCGCCGCAGTTGGCGGTCTGGTAACCGGCTGGTTTGGGACCGATGCCGCCTTCGTGCTGGACTCCTTCACTTTCATCGGTTCAGCTCTCCTGGTCGCCAGCGTGCGTTTTTCCCCGCGCCCTATCAGGGAGAAAAGCAAAATCACTGTGGCCAAAGCGTTGGGATTTACCGACACCATTGAAGGCGTCCGTTACGTCAAGAAACGGCCGCGAGTGTTGGCGTTGTTGCTGGTCAAGCCTTCGTGGGGCATGGGCGGCGGCATACTTACTCTGCTGGCCGTGTTTGGGGAAAAGATCTTTCCGGTGGCAGGAAGCACGGCCACCGGCATCGGTGTACTATTCGCAGCCCGCGGCATCGGCACTGCTGTGGGACCAATCGCCGCACGTCACCTGGCTGGTGATATTCCCCGGCGCATGCAAACCTCGATCGGAATTGCGTTCATCATCGGCGGAGCTTTCTATATAGCTTTTGGCAGCGCGCGCAATTTCATTTTCGCTTTGATTGTATTGGCAATCGCGCATACGGGCGGAAGTATCCTCTGGGTCTTCTCGACGGTGCTGTTACAGCAGACAGTTGAAGATCGATTTCGTGGGCGCGTTTTTGCCGCCGAACTGGCGCTCTTGACCTTGACGATGGCGGCGTCAAACTACCTTGCCGGCGAGATGCTGGATCGATTTGGCTTCTCGCCGCGCACAGTGACGATTGCGATTGGCACATTCTTCCTGATGCCCGGTGTGGTTTGGCTGCTGACTGAAAAATGGTGGAACAGGGATCAGAAAGGTGAGCTCGATGCCCATGATCAACTCAGGGCGCAGGCAACAGCTGAAGACACAATCGCAGAGTTGGCACAGGAAAGGGAGAAGAGCCTGTTATGAAGACCAGGATCGGAGTAATGGGTTCGGCGGATGACGCTTTGCCTGCAGGCGTAAGCCGGACATTGCGCGAAAAAGCCGAGCAGTTAGGACGCGCCATCGCTGATAAGGATGCGGTGTTACTAACGGGCGCGACTACGGGACTGGTGCACCTTGTCGCTAAAAGCGCCCAGGAGGCCGGCGCGCTCCACATCGGAATCTCACCGGCATGCAACGATCGTGAGCACATTGAAGAATATGATTTACCGACTGAGTCCTGCGATGCAATCATTTACACTGGATTCGGCCTGAAGGGGCGCAATGTTGTGCTGGTACGTTCCTGCGATATCGTGCTTGTTATTGCCGGCTCGATGGGCGCGCTCAATGAATTCACGATTGCGTACGACGAAGGAAAGATCATTGGCTGCCTGACAAAAACCGGCGGTGTGGCAGATGAAGCCGCGCGCATCGTGGAGACTTTTAAGAAGCAGACAAAGTCAAAGATCTTCTATGATGACGATCCAGCCTCCTTACTTCACGCCTGCCTGGGCACACTGAAAGAGTTTCAGAAAAGAGAGGCTAAGGAATAACTGCAATCAGGGGGTACCAGTCGGAGTTGGCTTGGTCGCTTTCTGAAATTGATCCAGCAACTCCATGAGCGCCTTAAAATTTGCATCTCCGCTGATATTCAAAAAGCCAAAACTAATCGCCATCAATTTAAGATTGTCATCAAGGTCAGTTCGTTTGAGAATATCGTCAATAGTCTTGTTGAGTTCTGTTTTTTCTTTCTCGCTAAGGTTTTGGTAAGAGGCTAGAAAAGTCCTAAGGAAAACTGGCGCCTCACTCGGCTTCCCGATTCTGGTCGTTTCTTTATAAACCAGCGCCTGCCGATCGAATGAACGATAACGATCAATATTGCGGTCCACCGTTGACAACAAAGTTGAGACTACGGCATCAGGACCGACTGAATAGGATTCCCCATTCTCAGTCTTAAAATTAAAAAGCTTTGACCTCATAATAACCATGGAGCCAAACCCGGCTACCATGCTTGCCAGTAGCAGGTCATCACCGAGCCCCGGAAATATCTTGTCCTTGTAATGAATGAGAAGGTAATAGGCGGCCGCTGAAACGAGGCCATTGAAGGTGAGGTAAACTCGACCGGGTAGACTGACAATTGCCAGAAATGGTTCGTCACGATAACGGGAAGCAATCTCCGACGCTCCAACTAACGCGCCAAAGACTACCGTCAGGATGATGTAAACGTGGTGAACAGCGAAGAAGGCTCTGACTGTTTCCGGGATCCGCAATTGGACTCCGAAGGCTCGAGCGACTATGACTGAGACGTAGACCAAGCCGGCGACTACGATGAACAGGGTGATAAAAGGGTACTGCGCGAAGAAGTTTTTGATCCGCTCAAGAAATTCCTTCATGGGTGATGAGGCTCAAAGATATGGCTGCTTAGCCGAGAGACACTTTCAAAAAGTTCTCTCCCGCTTCAGTCAGCCGAATTCTGTGATTACCATACTTTTCACGTTCAATTCCGACTAGTTGGAGTTTCTCTAGTCGGTCTGCAATGAGGCCAAGCGTGTCTCGCTTAATATTCATGACGTCTACCAACTCGTTAAGCGTGAGTGACTCTTGATTCTTATCTTTAGAAGACTTGAGAGCTAGCAGAACCTGACCGCCGAACGCCAGAGCCGCCGTATTTACCAAGGATTCAGCATCGGCAGAATCAGGATCTCCCTCGAGTTGTTGACCCGTAGGCTCCTGATTTTCAGTAAGATAGCCTAAACCGAACTTCTCTCGTATGGAACTCATCTATTCCCCCTCTCGACTTACTGAGGACTGACCCATAATACTATACTCTTTGTCGGTCTATGGATTGTCAGAAACCCTATCATAAAACGAAACAAGAAAAAAGCACCGCAAGCTCTAGCGAGGTGGTTTCGGCAAAAAGGTTTTATTCATTGCGTTTGCAATTCTATCCAATAAACTGGTAATGCCCTTCGCCCCGCATTTACGCTGGGAACAGGGACAAACAGCAAATAAATGGATTTTGGATTAAAGGATCGCGTGGCATTGGTTGCCGCCGCCAGTCGGGGAATTGGCTTCGCTGCGGCGCGGGAACTGGCGCGGGAAGGCGCGCGGGTCTTCCTCTGCTCGCGCGATCAAGCCCGCGCGAGCGATGCTGCGCAAAAGATTCATGCGGAAACGGGAGCGATCGTCGCCGGCATTGCCGCGGATGTTACCGAGCAGGAAGCCGCAGAACGATTTGTCACTCTGGCGCGCGAACAGGCCGGCCGCATCGACATTCTGGTGACAAACGCCGGAGGCCCGCCCTCGTCCGTTTTTTCCGCCACTCATCTGGAAATGTTTCGTAAGGCGTTTGAGCTGAATGCACTTTCTGCTATACGGCTGGCGCAGCTGGTGCTGCCCGGTATGCGCGAGCGCGGCTGGGGACGCATCGTTAGTATCACTTCAGTTTCCGTCAAACAACCGATCGAAGGTCTGTTGCTTTCAAACACGGTGCGCGCCGGACTGACCGGTTGGGCCAAGACAGTTTCCAACGAAGTAGCGGCCGAAGGTGTGACAGTGAACAATGTCGCGCCTGGCTACACGCTAACCGAGCATCAGGATGAGCTAGCCTCCACGCGTGCTCGCACCCTGGGCAAGTCAAAAGAAGAAACCATCGAGATGTGGGCGGGGCAGGTGCCCATGCGTCGTCTCGCCAGCGCCGAAGAAATTGCCGCCGCGGTTGCCTTTCTCGCTTCCGAGCGCGCTTCGTACATTACCGGCGTGACGCTGCAGGTGGACGGCGGCTGGGTGCGAAGTTTGTTCTAACATAGCGGCACCGACTTTAGTCATGAAGTTATGGTCACGGCAGACTGCAGTCTGCGCCGATAGTCGCGCCAACAAGAGTGCATGATGGCAAAAATACTTCTTCTGGTTCTCTCTGTCCTGTTTGCGGCAACGAATTCAACCCTTGCCCAGACCGAACCACCGGTAAAGGAAAGGCCCAGGGCACGAGAGGCAGGCGTGAATGTCGGAATTCTGGATCCCGGGCAGCTCAACGCGATTACGGATGTCAATGGAGTTTTGGTGGGCCAGACCACAATCATCCGCGGCGATAACGTGCGCACCGGTGTGACCGCGGTCCTACCCCATGCAGGTAATCTTTTTCGGGAAAAAGTTCCCGGCGCAGTCTTTGTTGGCAACGCTTTTGGAAAACTAGCGGGCTCAACCCAGGTAAATGAACTTGGCGAGATTGAAACTCCCATCCTGCTGACTTCCACGTTGAGTGTGCCCAGGGTTGCCGACTGGGTGATTGACTACATGCTCGCTTTGCCGGGAAACGAGGATGTGCAATCCATCAATCCGCTGGTGGCGGAAACAAACGACGGAATGCTGAACGATATTCGCGGACGTCACCTGCAACGCAATGATGTGTTTGCCGCCATCAAAAACGCCCGGGGAGGACCAGTAGCGGAAGGTTCAGTTGGCGCCGGCACCGGCACGATTGCGTTCGGATTCAAAGGAGGCATCGGTACCTCTTCGAGAAAGCTGCCACCTTCACTTGGTGGCTACACAGTCGGAGTGCTGGTGCAAACAAACTTCGGCGGCGTTCTCTCCATCAACGGCGCTCCAGTGGGACGCGAGCTGGGCCGCTACTACTTGAAAGAAGAACTTGAACGCCCGGCGACCAGCGGGCTACGAGCACGCGGAAACAAGGACTTTGATAACACGGCCGATGGTTCCGTGATTATGGTCGTCGCCACCGATGCGCCGGTAGACGCGCGCAATCTCCGGCGCCTGGCGGCGCGAGCGATCATGGGACTTGCGCGCACGGGATCGGCAGCCTCGAACGGCAGCGGCGACTATGTGATCGCATTCTCAACAGCGCCGGATCTTCGTATTACCAGCCGAGGCCCAGCGGACCGCAATACAGCTCGCCCAATCAAAGTCCTGCCAAATGACGCCATGTCACCGCTATTCCTGGCGGTAATCGAAGCCACCGAGGAAGCTATCTACAACTCTCTGTTTCGCGCCACGACCATAACCGGGCGCGGCAAAACAATAGAGGCGCTGCCGCTGGCCCGCACTCTGGAAATCCTGCGAAAGTACAAAGCTCTTCAGGAAAGACGATGACCCCCGAGCACTCGGCCGAGATTCAAGTCCCGTGGACCACCGGCGTTCGCGTTGGGGATCTACAAGATCCTGAATGGGAGAAGGCGGAGCCGGTTGCGCTTACGCGCTATTGGTCGGGAGAGTCGGCGCCTTCCCATCGTCAGGCCGAAGCCCGCATTCTCTGGTCGAACGAAGCGCTTTTCGTTCGCTTTATTTGTCATCAAGGCGAACCGCTCATCGTCAATGCTAATCCCCAGACTCAGAAGAAAACGATTGGCCTGTGGGATCGCGACGTGTGCGAGATCTACATCGCACCAGATCCAAGCGTACCCGTGCGCTATTTCGAGCTCGAGGCAGCGCCCACCGGCGAGTGGCTCGATTTGGCGATTTATCATCAGCCGGAGCAGCGCAAAACGGATTGGGAATTTGATTCCGGGATGACGGCGGCCGCCCGCATTGAAGCAGATCGGGTCCTAATTGCAATGCGCATCCCCTGGAATAATTCAATCAACAAACCTCAAAAAGGTGAACGCCGGCGTGCGAATCTGTTTCGCTGCGTGGGGGCAGGCGAAACCCGTGGTTACCTGGCATGGCAGCCAACTCGAACTGCAGAGCCAAACTTCCACGTGCCGCAAGCCTTCGGTTGGTTGCGCTTCGTTTAGAGTGCTGACAGGATTTTCAAAATCGATTGGATGACCAGGGGTGAAGAAGCTTCTGCGAGTCGTGCGGATCTTCGTCATGGCGGCAAGGTGCCAATATAGGCCATGAAACGTTTGCGGTCCGGATCGCTAATCTCAGTTATGCGCGCGCCAATCAAATAACCCGTAGCGTTTTCATCTTCATCCATTCTTTCATAGCGAACCGGAACAACATTGATGTGGACTGGCCCATCGGGCAGTTGGAGTTCGACCACCAGAGTGCGCCCCTCGCCCACCAGGTAGTGTCCCTCTATATGTATTGAAGGAACTACGATAGCCAAGCCGTCACCGCTAATGTCGCGCGTGTAGCCCTTCAGCGTCGTCAGGGGCCGCCGGCTATTTAGTTTTTTGGTTTTCTCGATAAATGAAGCGGAGATCGGCAGACGCACATTACGGCGCTCGGCGTGGCGGCGGTCCTTAATATATTGACGTAACCGCGATGCTAACGATCGAAAGAATTCTGGCATGGACGTGCAACTAACTACTCCGATTGCGGCCCCCGAAGCGCGCGTCAATTGAATGGAAGAGGGGCAGGGTATGCGAAAGCTCGCTTGAGCATTGTAGTTTGCGAAACCATGACCTGCAACCGAAATTCAATAAGCCGGAGGCTCAGCATGGGCGCGGGCTTATTCCTGTGTCCTTTCTGGATCTTAAGTGAAGTGTAGCCAGATCCGCCCGGAAGAGGTTGTCATGCCTTGTACATACTATTGGAGACCCGCGCGGATTTTTGAAAGCGAATCGGATTTACTAGCCGCAGATTTGCGCGGATAAACTCGGATTAAAAGAGGTACAAATTGACTGTTCTGGTGGATGCGCCTTCAGCCCTTTTAGCGTTTTCAGATCAGCGTTTATCTGCGTAAATCTCCGGCTATTTTTTCGTGGCGTCTTTCTTTGGCGCGTCCATGGTCAGAGGCTTGCCGCCGGTGTCGGCGCTCTTGACCATTCCAGAGTTGTCGATGAAAAAAGAAAGCCGGCCAGTGCGCCCGTAGCGCGCGGGCTCGGCGCCGGCGCTATAGCTTTTGGCATCGGGAGCTAATGTCATATGAAAACGATAACCAGTTGATTCCGTTCCTTCAATATCCTTCGGCATCAGGCCGACGTTGATAAGCGTGGCCAGGTCGGCGAACACGCCGCTGTGTTGCTGACTGTAGACTGTCTCCACAACCGGAATGCGGCGCAGCATCTCCTGCACTTCACTGTGATGCATGTCGATTCGAGCGTTAAAGAAAAACGCTTTGCCTGCCTTCTTAACCATTTCCTGAGTAGCTTTATCGCCGATAATCCAGGCGCCTTTTATGCGCATCAGGGCGACCGGCTCGGGTTGCGGACCTTTTTCCGGGTCCGGAACTTTCACGAACACAGTCGCGGCATCGCCGCTGATTTGTTCGCCATTAATTTCAATCGTCTCCGGAACGACCGCCGCCATCCTTTCAAAGTCCGGGCGCAGGTCGTCGAATTCTTCCGGCTTCAAACCTTCAATGGCAGGTTTATAGATCGACATCGCGAAGGCTTCGCGCACGCGGCGCTCGCGCATCGCTTTGTAGAACTCGCGCACCGTGTCGGAGGGCGAACGCGGGCCGGTCTGCGGCGCGCCTCCCTGAGCTGCCGCACTAAACAACAGGGTCATGACCAGTAAAGCGACGCCGCCCGAACGTGAGAATAATGTGTTCATAAAAACCGCCAACCTTTATTCACGCAAATGCGAGGCGAATCCGATAACTCCCAAGCCGGACGCGCCTCGCGGTCTTAGAGACGGATAGAACCCAAAACGTTGCTACGGAGCCGTATGAACGGGCGTTTCTCCTGTTCCTGGTTTCAGATCATCCATTACCACCCCGCACCCGGTTGGCAAGCAGAACCTCACGACCTACCAGGTAGAGGAGCACGGCCAATATGAGAAATGGAATGACTGACAACAGATCGGCGTTGGGCCCGCTGAAGAGCGGGTTGTGCAGCTTGCTCCAGTCTTCGATGTTTCGATTAAGAGTAGGCAAGCCCCACTTGGGAACTCCCTGCAGGATGGCGATGACAATCGCCGCCAGAGCGCCGCCGGCGATATAGCCCGACGCCATCAGTACACCGGGACTCTTGTCGGTCTCCGCGACAAACTCTTCCTCGGTGAGTTTCTTATGCTTCAACTTCCGTCCCAAATACTTATCCACTAACCAGCGAATCATGCCGCCGATGAAAATAGGACTCGAAGAAGAGAGTGGCAGATAAACTCCCACGGCAAAAGCCAGCGACGGGATGCCACTCATTTCCAGCACTATCGCAATCATCACTCCCAGGAGCACCAGGCCCCACGGCAATTGCCGGTTGAGAATACCTTTGATGATGTACGACATCAGAGTCGCCTTGGGCGCGTCGTACTTGGTGACGGTGCTGCCATCGGGTCTTATCTTGTGAATCCCGTTTATGCCGGGGTCAGTTAGATAGACCGGCACACCACTGTTGTCCACCAGATAACGACCAGCCGGGCCGCCGGCAGTATCCGTTTTCTGCCAGATACGATAGGAGTTCTTGTCATCGTTTGCCTGGGGCCCTTTCAGTTTGTCCTCACCATCGAGTTGGTCGGGTTTGGCGCGCAGCTCCGCCGGGAAATTCTGCTCCATCTTGAAAACAACTTTTCCTGAATCATTCACCAGATATTCGCCCGGCTCCAGGCCGGCTACTGGCGGAGCCTGGCCCTGCGCCGCTGGTTCATTCTTTATCACTCGATAGTTGCCCGCTGCCGGCGGCTTTGCCGTATCGGTGTAGGCTTGCAGGGGAACAGTGCCGGCATTGATCTGGCTAACATCCTGCTTGACCGGGATGAACGTCACTCGCGGAACGTAAACCGTGGAAGTATTGTTCAGCACCAGGAGAATAGGACCAAGTATAAGCGCCGAGGCAAAGGCGCCGATCAAAATCGCAATCTGCTGATTTCTCGGCGTCGCGCCGACGAGAAACCCTGTCTTAAGATCCTGAGAAGTTGTGCCTCCGTTCGACGCCGCAATGCAAACGATACCGCCAATTGAAAGCGCGGTTACATAATATGCGGAGCCGGTCCAGCCAAGGACCAAAAAGATCAAACACGTCAGCAATAACGTCGCCACTGTCATGCCCGAGATTGGATTCGAAGAAGAGCCAATTTCACCGGTCAGGCGCGACGAGACGGTAACGAACAGAAAGCCGAACGCGACAATCAAGAGCGCGCCGAGAAATGCCACAAAGACATTGACCTGCAAACCCAGTTGCGGAAACAACATGATCATCGCAACCAGCGCGATGATGCCGCCAAGCACGAACTTCATCGAAAGATCCTGGTCCGTGCGCGGGACTCGGCCATTGGCGCCCTGGCCGCCTCTAAGATCCGCCAGTCCGCCCTTCAATCCGTGCCAGATGGTTGGCAACGATCTGAACAGGCTGATGATGCCACCTGCTGCTACGGCTCCCGCTCCTATATAAAGGATGTAAGCGCCGCGCACTTGATTGGGACTCATCTCGCTGATAGGCATCGTGCCCGGCGCCACCACTCCAGTCATCCCTTCGCCAAAAAACTTGATCGCCGGAATCAAAACGAGATACGCGAGCACGCCACCAGCGCACATTATCGAGGCGATGCGCGGGCCGATGATGTAACCAACACCCAGCAGTGCGGGTGAGATTTCCGCGGCAACGGAGCCTCCTTTGAAAGGCGCGCCGAAAACTTTTTCCGGTGTGTCCCGCCATCCTCTCAATGCTGTCATCAAAACTTGATAAAGAAAGCCGATGCCAAAACCTCCGAAGATAGTCTTGGCTCCGGTGCGCTCTACCGAAATGGCAGCATGGGCCTTTGAGCCTGCCGCCTCGCCGCTCTGGGCGGCGGCGATTGATTCGTCGGAGGCGCTCGCCTTGAGCACTTCGGCGCAGGCAGTTCCTTCCGGGTATTTCAGGATGCCGTGCTGCGCTACGATCAGCGCTCGCCGCAGCGGAATCATCATCAGAATGCCGAGTAAACCACCGAGGCAGGCCACCAGCATGACGCGAGTAATCTCCAGATCGAATCCCAGAATCATGATCGCCGGCATAGTCACGCCCAGACCGAAGGCGATCGACTCACCCGCCGAACCCGCAGTCTGCACGATGTTGTTTTCGAGAATGGTCGCGTTCCGCAGACCCACCTTCGAAAGCAGACTGAAGAGGGTGATCGAAATCACGGCCACCGGAATGGAGGCGCTAACGGTTAGCCCGACTTTGAGCACCAGGTAAAGCGACGAGGCGCCGAAAACCATTCCCAGAAATGTGCCTACGAGCAAAGGCAGTATTGTCAGCTCGCGCAGACGCACGCCCGCCGGAATGTATGGGCGAAAATTTGCCGCCAGCGGGTTTTCAGGTTTCGCTCCGATGATGTCCGGAAATTCGTTCGCGCCAATGCTTTCAGAAGACATTCCTAAATGACCTCCGACAGAAGTTGTTAGAACAGGGGAAAGCGCGGGGTTAGATCGGGCCTACTTTACACGCGCTCAGCGCGGAAGGGCAAGCAGATTGGCAACGCAAACAACGCTGAGCCGCAGGTTGAATCAAGCTGGCGCACCATCATGAAAGCCGCAGGCCCGGTGCTTTGTCCACATTTCGTTGATTGACTTCTTCGTCTCGTGATATCAGGTAGCTTCACTTTCTCAACTGGAGACTCAAATGCGAAAGAAGCTTGGCAGATTTGTCGCGGCGCTTTGTTTGGTTGTCTTGACCTTTGCCATTTTCGGAACTGTTCCGAACAAAGCCCAGACGGCCGGGGCAGTCGCTGGTGTAGCGCGATCATCGTTGATACCCGCACCGCAGGACATACTCGGCTTCACGCCGGGCGACGATCGCAAACTGGCGAGCTGGGCCAAAGTCATCGAATATTTTCAAAAACTCGATGCCGCCAGTGATCGCGTCAAGTTTGCAGAGCTGGGCAGGTCAACGATGGGCGCGCCGTTTGTGATGGCGACGATCAGCGCCCCGGAGAATCTTAAGCGGCTCGATGAGTTCAGGAAGATTCAGGAATTGCTGGCCGATCCGCGCAAGCTTGGGCCGGCAGGGACGCGCGATCGCAAAGCCGCTCAACTGATCGCGCGCGGCAAAACCATAGTCCTGATCACCTGCGGCATTCACTCCGACGAAGTTGGCTCTTATCTCTCCAGCATGCTGATCGCGCACCGGCTGGCCTCATCGAACGAACCTGAGATTCAGGAGATTCTCAAGAACACGATCATCCTGCTGGTGCCATCGCTTAATCCCGATGGCGTGGACATTATTAAGGACTGGTACGACAAGACGCTGGGCACGCCTTACGAAGGCACCGATCCACCAATGCTCTATCACAAGTACACCGGGCACGATAACAATCGCGACTGGTACGCCTTCACGCAGGTCGAGACGCAAATCACTGTCGATAAGATTCACAACGTCTGGCATCCGCAAATTGTTCATGACATACATCAGCAGGGCGAGTTTGGTTCGCGCCTGTTCCTGCCGCCGTACATGCAGCCGGTCGAACCCAACGTGCCGAAGCAGATCGTCGAAGGCTACACGGAACTCGGCAGGTACATGGCGCGCGAGATGCGCGCTGCGGGATTCAAAGGCATCACCACTAATTCAACCTACGACGCCTGGTCTCCCTCGCGCGCCTATTCCCACTACCACGGCGGCGTGCGCATTTTGTCAGAGACAGCTTCATGCAAGATCGCGACCCCAATCACGATCAAGTTTGAAGAGCTGAAATCCCGTGAAGGCTACGACCCGAAAAAAGAGTCGGCCAACTTTGGTCCGGTTTGGAATGGCGGCGAATGGCATCTGCGCGACATCACGAACAACATGACCACGGCGGCGTTCTTTTTGCTGAGGCACGCCGCGCAGCATCGCGAGCACTGGTTGCAGAGGTTTTATGAGATCGGGAAAGAAGCGGTCCGGCCAAGACAGAAAGGTGAATTGTGGGGCTGGCTAATTGACTACCCGATTAACGAAGCTGAACAGCCGACCGGTCTTCCTGCCGATATTTGGACGCATAGCGGCGTTGAGGCTTCGTATAAACAAGGTAAGGGATTTCTGATTGAGATGGCCCAACCATACGGAAGTTTTGCGAAGGCATTACTAGAGCCGCAACGCTATCCGGATCTCAGAGATCCTTCCGGCCATCCAATACCACCTTATGACGTGACAGCCCACACCCTATCGCTTTTGACGAGAGTGCAAGTTCAGCAACTATTTCAACCGGTAAAATTCGCAAAGAACAAAGTTTACACAGGCAAGCCCGTTGAAATCTGTGGAACCATAGCCTTTACTGATTCAAAACTGGGCATTTATAAATCTCATGTGCCTTCACTTGACGAAGGCTGGACGCGGTGGGCGATCGATAGCGAGCGTTCTTTTCATACCTATTCTTACTCTTCGCTTGAGGACAAAGAAGTTCGCGCCGGCAATCTGCAGCTGAAATACAAGTCCATCGTCATTCCCGATCAACCTCGTTCCACCAATCCCGATCAACCCCGCAACCCAATCCTTAATGGGCATAAGCCTGGCACTATGCCGCCGGAATACACAGGTGGTCTCGGCGAAGAAGGTGTGAAGGCACTGCGCGAGTTTGTCGAGCAGGGCGGGACGCTCATCTTTCTGAATCGCGCTTCGGATTTTGCCATCGAACAATTCAAGCTGCCGGTACGTAACGTCGTCGCCGAATTACCGCGCACAGATTTCTTCGTGCCCGGTTCGATCCTGCGCATCGAACTCGATACCTCAAATCCAATTACGAAGGGAATGCCAAAGGAATCAATCGCCTGGGTCGAGAACTCTCCCGTGTTCGAAGTAGGACAGGCATTCCTGCCTGTCAGCGCGAGGCAAAGCCTCGCGCAAGATCAAGGTAACAATGCGCCGGAAAGGCAGAGCCTTTCCGCACCTCAGGGCGGCGAAGCCGCGAGCGCGTCCAGCGTTCACATCATCGCCTGGTATCCGAAAGACAAAGACCCACTCCTTTCCGGCTGGCTGCTGGGCGGTGATCGCATCAAAGGCAAAGCCGCTCTGGTCCAAGTCGAGATGGGCAAAGGACGAATAATCCTCTTCGGCTTTCGCCCGCAGTACCGCGGCCAATCACTGGCAACCTATCCACTCTTCTTCAATGCAATCAGTGGCAAATAATGATTCGCTGAAATGGTCCCGGCCGAAGCTCGCGGTGGCCGTAATCTCCAGTTTGTATTTCTTCTGGTGTGCCTACGATCCTTACCAATGGCATTTGATCGACGGCGTGAACCTGGTCATTCACGAGGCAGGTCATATCATCTTCAGACCCCTTGGAGAATTCATGATGATTGCCGGAGGCTCGCTCTTCCAGGTAATCATGCCGGCTATCTTCGTCGGCTATTTTGTTTATGACCAGAAATACTATTCGGCTGCGCTGGTGCTCTTCTGGGTTGGAGAAAGCATCTTGAATGTCTCTGTTTACGCGGGAGACTCGGTGGCCATGCAACTGCCTCTGCTTGGCGGCGAGGGTTCATTTCACGACTGGAATTATTTGCTCAGCACTATGAATCTACTTCCGGCAACCGCCAAGGTCGCCGGCACAATCCGAGTGCTGGGAACAATTGCTATTCTGTTAGCGGCGTTTGGATCAATTAGATTTGCCAGGCAGTCCGACTCTTTTGGAGCGCGGTGGCAAGCGTAGCGCGACACCGCTTTGGATTGTTTTTCTCCAGCAGCAATGGATTAACGCCCGAACCAAAGCGCCGTCGCCGCTTCGCTCTGCCGGCGCACTCCAAATCCCACGTTGGTTTCTTGAACCTTCGCGAGGCGCGCAGCGTATAATGAATTAGACGGCGACGAATTTAAGCAGTGGCAAACCGTGCGCCGGACCGCAATGGTCATCCTTCTAATTACTTCCGTTTTTATCCTGGGATTTATCGCAGTCGCCGTATATTTCTGGCAGAAGGCTGCCACCAAACCGGAAAGCTACTTCTTGCCTCCGCCCCCTCCGCCGTCCGGACTGTTCAGCGAACAGCCAGGTGAAGCGGAGCCAGTTCCGGCGATTTCAGGCACGGTTGACCCCGAACTAAAGGCAGCGCTTTTGCAACGCGCCGAGCACGGCGACAAAACTACTCTGCAGGAAACACACGTGGCCGGCGATTCAGCTCTCTACAATGAACTTCTCAGGGAGCTCGTTATCCGCGCACACTCGGACGCAGAAGTTCTTTCGCTGGTCTCCTACGTTACCAGGAATGAACTGCCGGTGAACAAAAGTTTGGCGGAAGCTGTCTTTAATTCGTGGAAACAATCGCCCGATGGAAGTTCAACCGCAAAGACTTTGCACATTGTCGCGCTTTCGGATGACGCGGCCCTTTTCAGCTCAACGGTAGAAACTGCTTTGCAGTTTTGGCGCGAGGGAAAACTTAAAACTCCCGCAGAGGAGTTACGAGCTTTATTTGATGGCGAGTTTTGGTTACTCTCAGCGGACATCAGAGCTTCCGGCCTGGGCTTTTCTCTGAAACGCACGCTCGCCAATGCGCGCCGCGAACTTGAGTTGAAGACAAAAGAATAAGGACTGCAACACCCCCTGTCATGAAAGGTTAAAGGCTCATTATGGAAAACATTGATATTGTTTCCCTGCTTCCCACCTTGGTTGGGATTTTCATTCTGCTGATTGTGTTACTGATCGTTCTCAAACGCATCATGGTCAACGTCGGTGCGCGCGAGATTGCGATCAAGGAACGACGTTACCTCGGGGCAAAAATGCCGCCCGGCCGCGTGGTGGCGACCGAAGGCGAGGTGGGCATTCAGGCAGATGTGCTCAAGCCCGGCTTGCACTTGATCAAGTATCCGTTCGAGCGCGTTGTGCGCAAGGTGCCTTTGATCGAGATTGGCGCGGATGAACTGGGCATAGTCGAAGCGATTGACGGCGAGCCGATGCTGCCTGGCAGAATCTTTGCCCCCGACCGCGCCCAGAATGCGCACAATAACTTTCAGGATCCGATCGCGTTCATCAAGCAGGGCGGCGTGAAAGGCATTCAATTGCGAGTGCTGCCGCCGGGTTTGTGGCCCATACACCCTTATCTGTTCCGCGTTTCAGTAGCCAAGAC
>DASXRU010000193.1:0-27945 GCA_036506395.1 Pyrinomonadaceae bacterium
CTGGGCGAAGCGATCGTCGTTGAAGGCTCCGTCGTCAGAAACAGGCCGAAGTCCGGCAACGCCACATTAGTGTTGTTCCTGTCCGTGTCGATGGTGGCGACGTTGGGACTGCCCGAGTTTGAAGTTGAGCCCAGTCGCGTAAAGCTACCATCCGACCCAACGGCCCACAGTGTCAGAAAACCTCCATTGGGCACGCCGGACAGTTCATGAAACTTCGCCTTTACCCGTGTTGCACCCTTGCCATTGAAATTCGGCGTGAGAAAGATGGTGGTGCGCTTCGCATGGTACGACTCATTGAAGTTAACATGCACGGCCGTTTCCTTCTTCGCCGGCAACGCTGGAATGCCCAGCATGGGAATGTTGTAAGGCGATGCCACCGCTGCTACCTTCTCACCGGTTGCCACGATCTTATCGTCTTCCTTTCTGGCCAGCGGCACAACTGCTAAACCAGTTGGCACTGCGCTGCGGAAGATCACGGGCGACTGCGGAGTGAAGGCGGTCAGGTTGCCCTCCGGCGACGCTATGATCATAAACTTACTGAGCGAAAGGGGATTCGTCGTCACGAATGTCCCCACTCCATTTTCGATCGCCAGTGGTCCCAGCAAAGTAGTTGCGCCGGTTGGATCCACTGCGTAAAGGTTTAAGGTTGCCATATCGGCGGGAATGCCCGTCAGGTTGACTCTGACTGTGGTGCCGTCCGGATTGCGCAAAATGGTGGCGCGGCCCGTGGCGCCGGTGATGGTGGTAGCCGGTGTTAAGTCTACTATGACTTCTTTACCCACCGGATACTCGACCACCGTCCACGTTCCGTCTGGGTTTTGCACCGACTTGGTTACGGTGGTGGTCGTGGTAGTTTTCGTCTGTTGCCCGAAAGTCAGGGCCGCTACAGAGAACGAGAGCACTAATGCTCCCAGAATGGAAATCAATTTCTTACTCATGAATCTTTCTCCTCCTTAAGGAATTGTCGTGCTTTTTAGGGGGGAGTTAAGTACGGTTTGAGCCTTAGCTTTCAAATTCAGAGCGCAACAAACGTGCCATCCGAGTAAATGTCCCTAAGGCTGGGAAATCAGTGTTTTGAGGCTAATTTGGCCGGAAATGCGAAGGGATCCGATACAGCAAGGTGTATCGTCGTGCTTCGGACAGGTTATTGCAGGGTTCAATAACTGTGGAGTTCAAGGATCGCTTTCAGCACGTCAGCGGCCTGCGGCAGGATGGCATCTTCGAGCTGGGGCGCGTAGGCGACGAAGGTGTCCAGCGCAGCGACACGGCGGACCGGCGCATCGATGTACTCGAACAGCTGGTCAGAGATGCGGGCGGCGATTTCCGCACCGTAACCAAACGACAGCGTGTCTTCATGGGCAACGATTATGCGTGAAGTCTTCTTGACCGTTTGGACGATCGCCTTCCAGTCGTAAGGGCTCAGGCTGCGCAGGTCGACTATCTCGACGCTGATTCCCTGCTGCTCGGCTTGCTTCGCGGCCACCACTGAGCGCTGCACCAGGGCCCCATAAGTGATGATTGAAAGATCCGTTCCTTCGCGAACTGTCCTGGCCTTGCCGAAAGGAATCATGAAATCGTCGGGCGGGTATTGCGACTTGTTGTAGGTCTGACGATAGAGATGCTTGTGCTCGAGAAACAAGACAGGATCGTCACAGCGGATCGCGGTGCGCAGTAGTCCGTTAGCATCCAGCGCCGTTGCCGGATAGACGACGCGCAGTCCGGGAATCTGGGTGAAAAGGGAAACCCCCGATTGGGAGTGGTAAATCGCTCCGCCCTTCAGATAGCCGCCGATAGGCACGCGCATCACCATCGGCGCTGCGAATTCATTGCCGGAGCGCCAGCGCATCAGCGCCAGCTCGTTGCGAATCTGATGGTAAGCGGGCCAGATGTAGTCGAAGAACTGAATCTCGACCACGGGCCTCAAGCCGCGCGTGGCCATGCCGATGGCGCGACCGACAATATTCGCTTCGGCTAATGGGGAATTGAATACTCGGGCGCTGCCGAAGTTTCGCTGCAGGTTTGCCGTGACTTTGAAGACACCGCCTTTGCCCTTTACTTTGTCCAGGTTCTGCTCGCGCGAGCAATCGGCCACGTCCTCGCCGAAGACCACAAGGCGCGCGTTTCGTTTCATCTCCGTTTGCAGGCAGCGATTTATCAGGTCAACCATGGTGCCGGGATTACCGGACAACTCGGCGCCTTCTTCCCTATCAAATTCTTTTGAAGTGGGATCGATCCGCGGTGAATACACAAACTTAGTAGCCGTTTCCGGCGCCGGCTGCGGACTGGCAAGCGCCAGGTCGGCTGCTTCCGTGACCTCACGATCAACTTCGTCCTTCAGTTGTTGCAACTCGTCCTGTTTAAGAATTCCCTCCTGGACCAGGACGGCGCCGAAGCGTTTAATCGGATCGCGCTCTGCGTCCGAGGTTCGTTCTTCATCGGGGCGGTAAAGCTTCTCATCATCTGAAAGCGAGTGCGAATACGGCCGAATCACTTTGGCGTGAACAAAAGACGGCCCTTTGCCGTTGCGGCAATTCGCCACCGCGCGGCTCATGGTGGCGAAAGATTCAACCGCGTCCGTACCATCGCATCGCTGCATGTAAAGGTTGGGAAAGCCTGAAATCAGTTTCGAGATATCGCCGCCGGCGGTCTGCACTTCGACGGGGACGCTGATCGCGTAACCATTGTCTTCGAGCAGAAAAACCACCGGCAGTTTTAGATTGCACGCGGTGTTCAGCGCTTCCCAAAACTCGCCTTCGCTTGACGCGCCATCGCCCAGCGAAACGTACACGACTTCGTCAGCATGAAATCTCTTGATACGGCCTTTCAGCTCCTTGATCAGCTTGAAGCGATAGTTTGCCTCGGCACAACCAACAGCCTGCAAAAGCTGGGTGCCGGTGGGCGATGATTGCGAGACGATGTTCAGTTTCTTGTGACCCCAGTGGGAGGGCATCTGGCGGCCGTGCGAGTTGGGATCTTTCTCGGCCCCGACTGCCGACAACAACTGCTCGAGCGGAGTCATGCCAAGTTGCAGACAGAGCGCCCGGTCGCGGTAGTAGGGATAAAACCAGTCGTAACCGGGTTTCAGCACCATGCCGGCGGCGGTCAGAATAGCTTCATGCCCAGCGCCGCTGATTTGAAAGAAGATCTTATTCTGACTCTTTAACTGAATTTCTTTGTCGTCCAACCGCCGGGACAAGTACATCGTGCGATAGAGAGCGATCATTTGTTCGCGGTCCAGATGGCCTTCCGCTTTTGGCTCAGCCGGCTTCGTGACGGGCTTGGGCCTTAGATCAGCGGACTTCACCACCGGCGAGGGCGCCGGCGCTGCCGCCTGCGCGCTGTCGCCTTTCTTAACCAGTCTTAAAACTTTTGTATCACTCATGTAGCTCGCTAGTGACACAGACTTAGAGTCCGCGCAACGTCAGAATTCACTCTCCAGAATCGTCTTGTATTCTTCCACCATTCCCGGATGTCCGTGCGCCGTCGCCGCTGCAATCCCGCGTTGATAGGTTTCGCGCGCCTCGTCGCGCCGGCCTATATGCTGGTAGGCGCGCGCCAGCATACCGTATGCATTACCCTCGTCGTCAGTCTGTTCAAGATACCTTTTCAAGGTAGCAATCATTGCGGCATGATTCCCGGTCTTTTCGTATTCCTTCGCCAGCCCGAACAGCACGCTGGTGTTTGCCGGGTTGTCCAGGAGCATCTGTTTGAAAATGTCTATTCTGGAGGTGGACATAGGCTTCAGATCTAACTAACCTCTGCGAATTCAGATCGGCACAGAGAAACAGGCTCACTTTCCGCCAATAATTAATTTCGCGATCGTCTGCAACTGCATGTTCGAGGTGCCTTCGTAGATAGCGCCGATTTTTGAATCGCGCCAGTACTTCTCAACCGGATAGTCCTTTACGAAGCCGTAACCTCCGTAGAGCTCGATCGCTTTGGATGTGATCCGCTCAGCGGCGCGCGACGAATAGAGCTTGGCCATGGCGGCTTCTTTGACAAAGTTCTGGCCGGCGTCTTTCAAGCGCGCGGCGTTGTACACCATAAGACGCGCGGCTTCCAGGTCGGTCGCCATTTCCGCCAGCTGGAATTGCACGCCCTGAAATTCGTTGATTGATTTGCCGAATTGCTGTCGTTCCCCTGTGTAGGAGAGCGCCGCTGCCAACGCGCCGCGCGCGATTCCCACCATCTGAGCGCCGATGCCGATGCGGCCTTCGTTCAGCGTTTCAATTGAAACTTTGTAGCCCTTGCCCACTTCGCCCAGCACGTTCTCTTTCGGCACCCGGCAATCTTCAAGAATCAATTCAGTCGTTGAAGAAGCGCGGATGCCGAGTTTATTTTCTTTCTTTCCTACCGAGAAGCCGGCAAAGCTTTTCTCGACAATGAACGCGGTGATGCCACGATAGCCAGCCTCCGGATTGGCGTTGGCAAAGACGACAAAGATTTCCGCTTCGATGCCGTTGGTGATCCAGAGCTTGCGACCATTCAACAAATAGTGGTCACCGTTTTCGACGGCGCGTGTCTGCAGGGCAAAAGCATCCGAACCTGATCCGGCCTCGCTCAGTGCGTAAGCCCCGACACGATCGGTCGCCAGCTGCGGCAGATACTTTTTCCTCTGATCCGGACTGCCCCAACGCACCAGCGCGTTATTCACCAGCGTGTTCTGTACGTCCACCAGCACGCCGACTGAGGCATCAACTCGCGACAACTCCTCGACCGCGGTTATGGCGTTAAAGAACGAGCCTCCGGCGCCACCATATTCCTCCGGCGTCTCAATGCCCATCAATCCCAGCTCGAAGCATTGCTTAATGAGCGCGGGATCGAGTTTCCCGCGCTCGTCCATTTCTTCCACGCGTTTGCGCAGCTCGCCTTCAGCGAATTCGCGCACACTGGCACGAAACATCTGCTCGTCTTCGGAAAGCGTGGTTAAAGGACGCGCTACCTCGTCCAAGATTGTCATTTGGCTTTGACTCATCCCCGCCTGGCCTGAAGTGATTTGCGAATCCCGTACATAGCATCATAATCAAGGCAAAACTAAAAAGGCAAAAGTAAACAGGCGAATCAACGCCTTTCGCTCCATTCCGTGAACAATGTTCAATAAAAAGGCGATGGAATTCACATCCGCAACCCTTTGCACACTCATGACACATGGCGCATTTACATTGCGTGGCTCCTGAAAACCAACTCGGCCGAATCGTTCCGCGCTGCTGAAATATGGGAAGGTATGCGGGTTGCTGAGATTTTGAGATCGGCTGCATATAGCTTATCTTCGATTTACAAAGAGGACGAGGTTTAGCGATTGAACCAGACAAGTAACATGAGCTCGACGAAGGACGCCGGCGAGAGGTCACGCTCAAGGAAGTTCACGCCGATCGGGATCATATTTGCGCTCGGTGGTCTTTTGCTTTTCGCTTACTTTGTTAAGAGAGCGGGCCTGGGCGAAATCCTCGGCGGCATCAAGAGGCTGGGCGCAGGTTTTCTGATCGTCCTGGCTATTTCATCGGTGCGCCACATCGCTCGCTCCCTGGCCTGGATGCAGTGTTTTGAAGCTCCCGAGCGACTTCGCTTTCGCGATGCTTTCAGGGCCCGCCTCATGGGAGACGCCCTGGGCAACATCGTGCCCTTCGCGAGCATGTTCGTGTCCGAACCATCCAAGCCCGCACTCATACGCGACCGCGTGCCGCTGATGGCCGGGCTCTCGGCCATCGCGATTGAAAACATTTTTTACAGCCTGTCGGTCGCAGTTTTTATTTTTTCCGGCATGACGGCGCTGTTGCTAACCTTTCACCTGCCAAAGGCCCTGAGGTTCGCGAGCATAGGGGGGCTCATCTTTATCTTCCTGCTTATCTCCGGCGCGACCCTGGTTATTCGCAAACAATGGAAGTTTCTGAGCGGCGCGCTGGAGTATCTCTACCGACGCGGGGTGGCGAGGCGCTGGCTGGAGACGGGCCGCGCCCGCGTTAGCACATTCGAGGATCGAATCTATGGCTTTTATGAGCGAAACCGCTCGCGTTTTCTCCTGATTCTATTACTCGAGACGTGTTTTCATCTGGCCGGCGTGTTGGAAATCTACGTGACGCTTTCCTTTATCAGCTTAGCCCTGGCGCCCACACTTTTCACTGCCTTCATACTGGAATCGGTTAATCGCGTCATCAATGTCCTTTTCAAGTTCGTGCCCATGCGCATGGGCGTTGATGAATTCGGCACCGGCAAGGTTTCCGGAATCTTGAAGTTTGCTGAGACGACCGGCGTAACCCTGGCGATCATCCGCAAGGGCCGCGACCTGTTTTGGACCGCTGTTGGTGTCGCTTTTCTCCTGCATCGAGGGCTATCATTGCGCGGCGCGGCGCGAGAGGCAGAGGCGGCGATCGCCAGCGAAGCAGGAAATTCAGCCGCCGCTGTCCGCCACGTGCGGACAAATGAATCCGGGTAAGCCAGTTCGCGCGTAATCTCAAGCAGGGAGTAAAAAGTTCTTATTGTCACAGCACGTCGAAATAGGACAGGCCCAGGGAAAGGTAGTGGCGCCGCGTTTGATAAGGTCGCGCGGCCTGCCACTGACGCTTGAACGCAGCCTGGTATTCTTCCTGGCGGGGATAGTGCTACTCGGGTTTGGCTTGCGCCTGCGCGGGCTGGGCGCCATAGGCTTCGCTGAAGATGAAGTGAATAAGATCGAAGCAGTGCGCGCTTATGAACACGGCGACGTGCGTCCCAACGCTGAGCATCCCATGGTGATGAAGTCGCTGATCTACCTTTCGATGCAGGGGTCGCGAGCCTGGCAGGCGATGACTGGTGAGGTTGTTAGCGACGAAGTAATTGTCAGACTGCCGAATGTGGTTTTCGGCGCGCTTACCGCGATACCGCTCTTTCTTTTGACCGCGGCTTTCTTCGATCGTCGCACGGGATTGCTGGCCGCGACTCTCTGGTGCTTCGGCATCAATGCCATTACCTACAATCGCATCGCAAAGGAAGATACCCTGCTCGTCTTCTTCCTGCTCTTTGCGTTCTATTTTTACCTGCGCGCCAAGCAAACCGATGGGCACCATACGAAACGAAAACGCCGGTTCTATGGCCTCAGCGGCGTTTCATTCGGATTGATGATGGCGTCGAAATACTTTCCCCACTATTTCGGTTTGAACGCGCTCTATCACCATTACTTTCACGTCCGAAAACCGGAAGCCGGCGAGCCGCCAGGAGGGGTGCATCCGGTTTATTACCTGATGTTGGCGATTGCTTTTCTCGTGGCCAACCCGGCGGTGCTGCTGCCCCAAACGTGGGAATACTTTAACGCCTATGCCAGCGAACAGATGCTGAAGCATAACGGCTACCTCATGGGCACGCATCTCTACAAGAACAATATGTCGAGTACGCCTTTCTGGGGCACGCCGGTTTATTTCTATGGCCTCTTTCTTGCCATCAAAGTGCCGTTAAGCATGCTTGCCGCAGCCCTGGTGGGATTCGTGGTTTCTGTGCGCCGTTGGCGAAACCCGGGCCATGCTTTTGTCCTTTTCATGCTCTTTTTCTGGATCGTTCCTTATTCACTGATTGGAGCGAAATGGCTCCGCTACACCTTGTCGCTTATGCCGTTCGTTTATATGATCGCCGCGGTCGGCATCGTTTCTGTCATGAACTGGTGTAGCGCTCTCTTAAAAAAGAGCGGCGCCGAGAGCGCGGTGCAGTTTGCCGCCATTGCCGTTTTGATAGTCGCATTTGTGGTCCTGCCGGCCTGGACCGCGTATGCAAACGGACCGCATTACGCTCTTTACACCAATGCGCTCGCGGCCGGTCGAGCAGGTTACTATTTTCCTCATGACGAATTTTACGATGACGGTTTGCGCGAAGCGATCCGCTATGTATGCGACACGGCGCCGAACGGCGCGCTGATCGTGAATGAGACTCCCGGCGTCGTGCGCTATTATCTGGAGAAATACGGCCGCACCGACCTGCAGTCGCGGGTATTGTCGGATCCCAAATTTACGCTTACGGGCCAGGAGCCGGAGGCCTACGTGATTTTGCAGAGGGGGCGAACGTATTTTGAGAATCAGGAAGAGATGAAAGCCGTCCGCGCCCGTTACCCGCTTGTTTACACCGTCTGCGTGCAGGGCCACACCGCTGCTGAAATTTATGCCAGCAACGGCAAAACAGCGGCTCAACCATGCGCTGAGCCGTAAAGTTTATTTCAGATTCCAGCGAAAACTTTTATGAACAAGACCAAGCGATCGATATTGTGGTTTCCGGCGTCTGCTTTGGTTGCGCTGCTATGTGTTCTGACCTTGTTAACAGGTGCTCGTCAGGCTGCGGCGCAGGGGCAAGTCACCCGCGCCTATGTCCAGATTCTCGCGACCACTGATCTGCATGGCAACATCTACCCGATTGATTACTACACCAATAAGCCCGACGCCCGCGGATTGGCCAAAGCGGCCACCATAATCAAACAGGCGCGCAAGGATAATCCAAATCTGTTGCTGCTCGATTCCGGCGACACGATTCAGGGCACACCGCTGGTTTACTACCACAACAAAAGAAACAACGGGCCGCCGGATCCGATGATGCTGGTGATGAGCGCGTTGAAGTATGACTCTATGGCGGTCGGCAATCACGACTACAACTTTGGGTTGAAAGTGCACGAGAAAGCCCGCAGCGAAGCAAAGTTCCCCTGGCTTTCCGCCAACACCTACAACACGGGAACTGACCAGACGCATCACGCACCCTACATCGTCAAAGAGGTCAACGGAGTTCGCGTGGGCGTGCTGGGCCTGACGACTCCCGGGATTCCCAATTGGGAGAACGTGGAGAACTATGCCGGTCTGGAGTTTCACGAGACGGTGAGCGAAGCGAAGAAGTGGGTCCCGGTTCTGCGGGACGTGGAAAAAGTTGACGTTGTTGTTATCACCATGCACATGGGAATCGAAGAAGACCTGCGCACGGGCAAGCTGAACCCGGCGCAGGTGCCCAATGAGAATGCGGCGGTAGCGATTGCCCGGCAAGTGCCGGGCGTTGACGTGATTTTGATGGGCCACACGCATCGCGATGTTCCTTCGCTTTACATTAACGGGGTGGTGCTGACGCAGGCGGACAAATGGGCCCGTCGCGTCGCTCGTGTCGACCTCTACCTGGAAAAGCAGGAGGGAAAACGCTGGCATGTCATGGGAAAGTCAGCCTACACGATTCCGGTTACGGATAAGACCGAAGCTGATCCGGAAATAATGAAGCTGGCGGAGCCTTACGATCGCGAAACGCAAGCGTGGCTCGGTCGCGTGATTGGCCAATCACCCGTCGAGTTGACTGCGAAGGAAGCCAGCTTCCGCGACACTCCGATCCTGGATCTGATTCAGCGGGTGCAGTTGGAGGCAGGAAAAGCCGACGTTTCCATGGCAGCTAATTTCAACCCTGACGCGCGCATTGCTAAGGGCGCTGTCACCGTGCGAGACATAGCCGGGCTTTACGTTTATGAGAACACACTGGTGACGCTCGAGCTGACCGGCCAGCAATTGAAAGATGCGCTGGAGCACTCAGCGCATTACTTTAAGGAGTATCAGCCGGGAAAGAGCTTGCGCGAGTTGGTGGACGAGCGCATTCCCAGCTATGACTTTGATGTGGCCCAGGGCGTCACTTACGAAATTGATTTGACCAGGCCTTTCGGCCAGCGCATTCAGAATTTGAAGTTCAAGGGCCAGCCATTGAGTGCTGCACAGAAACTCCGCGTGGTCACAAACAACTATCGCGTCAATGGCGGCGGCAACTACACCATGTACAAAGGTGCGCCGGTGGTTTATCGATCCAGTGAGGAAGTACGCGAGCTGATCATCGACTGGGTCGAGCGCAATAAATCAATACCCACTACCACGGACAACAACTGGCGCATCATTCCAGCTCAGTAGGACAGGCATTCCTGCCTGTCCCGGCCGTGTCAGCAGTGCAAACTGAACCTGCACAATCATCTGACAATGAACTCCTGCGGGCGGTGGCGCGCGGGGACGAAAGTGCGCTTGCCGGCATTTACGACCGATATCGGCTAATCCTATTCGGCCTTATCGTGCGTATATTGCATAGCCGCGAGGAAGCGGAAGACGTTTTACAAGAGGTATTCCTGCAAGTTTGGCGGCGCGCCGCAGATTTTGATGAAGCCCGGGGACGCGCTTTTACATGGCTGGTAACGGTGGCCCGCAGCCGCGCTCTCGATCGTTTACGCGCGCTCGGTTCCAGAGCCCGGCTGGCGGAAGCGGCGCCGGTTCCCCAGCAGGTGGGCGACGCTGCCGAAGAAGCCTTTCAATCAGAGCAAGCCGAGGTCGTGAGGCGTGCGCTGGCCCAAATCCCCGCGGATCAGCGACAGGCGTTGTTGCTGGCTTATTTCGAAGGACTCACCCAGATGGAGATCGCAGCGCGTCTGGGAGCCCCCCTGGGTACGGTGAAGACGCGCATGCGAGCCGGAATGATTAGGTTGCGCAAAATTCTGCAGGAACTTGGGAGCACGCTGCACTGAATTGCGTGAAGAAAGCAGCAGACTCAAGTCGTCAAGTTAATGGTCCACGAAGACTACAAAGAGATGCTGGCGTTGCAAGCGCTGGACGCGTTGGAAGAGACGGACGGGCCCGAGCTGGAGAGCCACCTGGCGACGTGCGTTGAATGCCGCGCGGAACTCAGCGAGTTGCGCGAGGCCTCAAGCCTGTTGGCCTTTGCTGCCACTGAAGTTGAACCGCCGGCCGCTTTGCGCTCGCGAATCCTGGAAAGTGTTCACTCGGAGAACTCTTCAATCACGGCAGATGTCGGTCGCGAACCGGTCGCAACGTCGAACGTGGTGCCGTTGGCCTCGCGGCTTGAGAGAGAACCGGCGGCGGTGGGCCGGCACTGGAGTTTCGCGCAAAGGTTCGGCGCGCTTGCGGCCGCGCTTGCCTTCGTCGCGTTGCTTGCTTCGCTTTTCGTTCTTTGGAATCGCAACGCCGCATTGCATCGAGAGATTGCGCGGCTTGCAAATCAGTCCGCAGAGCAGCAGCAGATGTTGGCCCACGAACAACAAGCCCTGGCTTTGCTAACGGCACAGGACGCGGCGAAGCTGGAGTTGGCGGGGACGACGATGGCGCAAAAAGCGCACGCCATGCTGGCTTATGATCGCAAGACCGGCCACGCGATGCTAATGGTCGAAGGCTTGCCGGCGGCCCCGGCAGATAAAGCTTATCAACTCTGGTTTATCGCCAACGGCCATCCAATGCCCGGAAAGGTTTTCACCACTGACTCGTCCGGCAATGCGATGATGTCAGACGAAGTTCCCGCCCAGGCGCGGCAGCATGCGGTATTTGCCGTGACTTTGGAACCCAGAAGCGGCGTCGACGCTCCCACCGGCCAAATGTACTTACTCAGCGCCACGTCCTGACCCGCAGTAGCAAGCCTTCGTGAGTCTCTGATTAAGTGGAAGCGCAACCTCTTTGGAGGGCGCTGACTTGTCAGCACTTTGTCCGGTCGCGACTTGTCGCGACGAGGGTTTCCGCTAGTTTACTGAAAGGATGCGGCGTCAAGCCGGAACGGACCAAAGCGGCGACTAGTCGCCGCACGCCAAAGAGTTGACCACTTGCTCAGAGGTTCCTTCAGTCTGCGTACCTGGGAACAGAAATCCACAGATTGAAATCTGTGCCACTTAAATCCGAAACACTGCCTTCAGCGTAAATAATAATAACAAGAATCATTCCAGCGAACCCCTGCGGTTCGCTAACCAAAAGGAGAATCAAATAATGCAGATAATCAAACGGATTTCGTTAGCGTTCTGCCTGTTGGCGACGATGGCAGTAACGGCTGCCGCACAGGACTCCATGATGAAAACCGGCCAGACCACGGAGAAGTCTCTTTACCAACGACTCGGCGGATACGATGCGGTGGCGGCGGTGGTGGACGATTTTGTGGGACGGCTTGTTAGCGACAAACAATTCTCCCGCTTCTTTGAGGGGCACAGTACCGATTCGTTGAAGCGAATTCGCCAGCACATTGTGGACCAGTTCTGCGCGGCCGCGGGTGGACCGTGCATCTACACCGGGCGCGACATGAAGACGTCGCACCACGGGCTCGGCATCACGGAAGCCCAATGGGAGGCCGCGGCGAAACATCTGGTGGCCACACTGGATAAATTCAAAGTGCCGGCAAAAGAGAAAGATGACTTACTGGCCTTTGTTACCAGTCTTAAGAAAGACATTGTCGAAAAGTAGGCCGGTTCACGACATTTCGAGGGCAAGTAAGGAAATTGCTGGCAAAGGGCGGATGGCTGCGTCTGAGGTTTATCCCGGGGATTCATTGAGGCATCCCACATTAACCGTCCCGGCGTCCTATGTTAGGATAGGGACAACAAAAGGCTGAGTCTTTTAGTAAATAAGGACAGATTCTATGGCCTCCACGAACCGGAAAAGTTATACGCCGCGCGCCGTGCTTAACGCGCCACCCGCCCAACGCCGTCACCTGCTGCGCCGGTTTTGGCTACCGGCGGTTTTATTGCTGGCCCTGGCTGCCGGCGGTCTGACCGGCATCATCGCCGCGTACCAGCTCAACTATTCGCAAGCGGCGAGTGAAGTGGCCGCCCTGGCGACATACCGCCCGAGCGTAGTCACGCGCGTCTATGCCGACGACGGGAAAACCGAAATCGGCGAGTTCGCTCTTGAGAAGCGCATCCCTCTGAAGTTTGAAGAGATTCCGCCGGTGATGAAAAACGCGATCCTGGCGATCGAGGATGCGCGCTTCTATGATCATATCGGCATCGACCCCATTCGCATTCTCGGCGCCGCGTGGAAGAATGTGACGACGCAAAAGGTCGAGGGCGGCTCGACCCTGACGCAACAGCTTGCCAAGAACCTTTTTCTTTCGAAAGAGCAGACGGTCAAGCGCAAGGTAAACGAGTGGGCCTTAGCGCTTCAGATCGAACGCTATTACACCAAGAACCAGATCATGGAGCTTTACGCCAACCATATTTTCCTGGGGGCTAACGCTTATGGGGTTGAGGCGGGGGCGGAAACATATTTTGGCAAGCAGGCCAAAGACCTGACCCTCGAGGAAGCCGCGCTGCTGGCCGGTATCCCAAAGGCGCCGGGAGAGTATTCACCGACCACCCATCCGGACAAAGCCAAAGAGCGGCGCGATCTGGTGCTGGATCAAATGGCGAAGACGGGGTTCGCAACGGAAAGTGACGTGGCGGCTGCCAAAGCGAAGCCAATCCAGCTTGCTGATACTGCGTATTACCAGTCTCAGGAAAAATCCACGCCGTTTGATTATCCCGTCGAATACCTCCGGCAGGAACTGGAAGACAAGTACACAACTCGAGTGGCACAAAGCGGACTCGCGGTTTACACGACGATTAATGTTGCCGCACAGAAAAAAGCTTATGAAGTAGTGCGCGAGGGATTGCGACGGTACGATCGTTCGCACGCTGGTTGGCGTTCATCCTACAGCTCCATCCCCACGGCTGCGAACGAAGGCGCCGGCCCGCCTACGCAACAGGAACTTGTCAGCTACAAGCATCCTGACTGGTACGGCAACGACTTTCCGGAAGGCCGGTACCTGATCGGCTTGATCATGAAAGTCGATCAGGCGAAAGATGAAGCGCAGGTGCGTTTCGGCAACTTCAATGCAACCGTAGCCGGCGCCGACATGGGTTGGGGCAAACGCCAGCCGCGGTCCGAATTCAAGCCGGGCTACCTCGCCGAGTTTGAGATCAAAGAGGTTGATAAGAAGGCCCGTCGTTTGAAGGTCGAGTTATCGCAAATCCCGGCAGTGCAGGGCGCGATGATGACCTTGAACGCAAGGACCGGCGAGGTCGTGGCGATGGTTGGCGGCTACGACTTTTATACCAACAAGTTCAATAACGCGACCCAGGCCTATCGCCAAACCGGTTCTGCCTTCAAACCTTTTATTTACACGGCGGCAGTTGAATGGGGCATGACGCCGGACACCACCGTAAGCGGCGCTCCGATTAGCATTGGCGGCTGGCAGCCACACAACTACGACGGCTCGCCGGGCTGTGGCGATATGCCTCTAAAAACCGCGCTGGCCCAGTCGATGAATATTCCTGCCGTTCACGTCTTGCAGACCGTAGGCATACAGACTGGTTCCCAGATGGTGCGCCGGTTTGGCATCAAAGTGCCGATGGCTCCTTATCTTTCTTCGGCGCTGGGCGCAACCGAAGTTCCTCTGGACCAAATGGTCTCTGCCTATTCCGCTTTTCCCAATAAAGGCATACGCGTCGATCCGCACATGGTTCGCCGCGTAGTCGATCGCGACGGGGCCGTGCTCGAAGAATGGGAGAAAACGACGTACAAAGTGATGAACGAGTACGTCGCCCTGACAATGGTCTCGATGATGCGCGGCGTAATTGAAGGAGGCACGGCCTCAGCCGCGAGAGTTCTGGGAGTCCCTCTGGCCGGAAAGACCGGCACAGTCAACGATCACACTGACGTATGGTTTCTCGGTTACACGCCCACTTATGTGACCGGGGTTTGGATGGGCTATCCGGGTAGGAAGAAGCCACTGGGGAATGACATGACCGGGGCCCACGGCGCGCTGCCTTTCTTCATCGACTTTATGAAGGACTTTCTGAAGGACAAACCGAAGGAGAACTTCGACAAGGCGCCCTCAATGCCTGAAGATATGAAAGAACTTTTCCGGCAGCGACAGCGCGAGTTAGCAGCGGAGCGTGCCGAGATGGCTGCGGATGCGAAAGCCAACAGCGAAGATCCGAATGCGCTGCCTACGGCAATCACTACTCCGAAGCTGGAAGACGTGACTATGCCGCCGGCGCCCAGAGCTGACTCCGCGCCGGAGAGTGGCCAGCCTGGGGAAACAGCTCCGCGAAAAGAACCACCGGGTGCGCACATCGACGCTCCGCCACCGGCAGCAACCCGGCCGCGTGAAGTGGATACTCAAAAGAAGAAGGGCAAGAAGGGCGGCGACGAACCGCCGGAGTAGGACAGGCATTCCTGCCTGTCGCTTTTTATCCTGCACCAGTAGGAACAGACAGGAATGTCTGTGCTACTTGCGTTTTGCAGCGCTCGACCAAGGCCAGTCTTCAGGACTCTCAACCAATCTCGCCTTCACCGGATTCCGTTCGATATAGCTCTTGATTCGATAGAATTCAGCCTCGTCTCTAACTGAATGATCAAATGATTCATCCTGCCAAAACGTTTCTCCGGTTCGATTCAAAATGCGGTTGGCCTCATGGGCGGTAAATCCTTTGATGGATTTGGTAATCCTTTCCAAAAGAACTTCGGGCCAGATTAGTATATGGACATGATTGGACATTATTACGAACGCACTGATTCGATAGTAGTGGAGAGTCTCCGCTCCATAATATAGAGAGTCCACCACCATCTTCGCTATTCCAGCTTCCTTCAACCAGGTAGGACCATAGCGAGCCTGGTCCAATGCGCGATCAAGTAGCAGGAATCGCTTACCAGGATCGCTCTCTTTGAAACTTGAAGCGAGGATTTGTCGCGGCAATGAACCGGATAGCCGCCATGTAATGAAAAGGGCGCTGTCAGCTTTTTGCCAGTGCGGAAGATGTCGCCTGTAGAACATCGTAGGACAGGCATTCTTGCCTGTCATTGTTCTGTTCTCAAGCCTCAATGGCGGGAATACGTTGACGGCGACTAGCCAGATCTTTGGTAAGCCCCGAAGGACAGATTTCTGGCTGGTTCAGAAATTCGGTGGCGAGCTGTGACAGACAGGAATGTCTGTCCTACACAATCCTTTCCAACGTGTACGGCAGCATCTTCCGCCACCAGGGCCAATCATGATCCACGTCATGGCCCCACAGGTCGAGAGTGTGCGGGATGCCCTTTGCCGCGAGGATTTCGGACAGCCGGCGACTGCGATCGGGGGCTTCATATGAACCCTGACCCGACATAATGTAGATCGCATCGGCCTTTCTCAGCATGGGCAGGTAATGATCGTCGTCGAGGTTCGAAAGATAATCCACCGGATTGTTGTAATAGACGTTGTCGTCGTAGAAGCCCTGCAGGTAGGAGCGAATGTCATAGCTGCCGCTCATGGCGATGACGCCGCGAAACAGATCCGGATGTTTGAAGTAGGTGTTGGCTGAAAGAAACGCGCCCAGACTGGCGCCGGTGGTGATCGGACGCGCACCATCGCCGGCTTCCTTGCGAATCAGCGGCAGCACTTCATCCGTGATGTAACGATCATAGCGCGTCAGCAATTCAACCTTCAGGTGAGGAGGCATTTGCTCATTGAGCAGACTGTAGCGATTGACGCTGTTGATTGAGTAAGCGCGCACGCGCCCTTCCTCAATAAACTGGCGAATCGCATCGACCAGATAGAACCGCTCGTATTCGAGGTAATCCGCCGCCGCGGTGGGAAGCATTAGCAGGGGCAATCCGGCGTGCCCGTAAGCCACCAGCGGCATCTCGATATTCAGATTGGGGCTGAACCATGAGGTTGTGCGTCGCTCCATCTAGACAGTCTCCGGCATTAGTGATTTTTGCGGTCGGTCATCCGACCAGGTTCCCTGCGCGTTCTCTGGATTGGTGAGAGATATTCTCGCAGTTCCCGTGTCAGCGCAAGGCCGGCCCGGACAACGCGGACAATACTGACCACCACCTGACAAGTGCGCTCTGCTTGACCGTGCGGAGGCCGTTTGTTATAAAAACTGTTCCGTCCCGCGCCCGGCTTGCGCGGGTAAATATTCCGCAGTAGCTCAATGGCAGAGCATCCGGCTGTTAACCGGAGGGTTGTAAGTTCGAATCTTACCTGCGGAGCCAGATTGGACGAAGGTCGCTGGAGGTGGCTCTGGCGGCCTTTTTGTTTAGCCACGCTGAGCATGGGCCGCGCCGATCAGGCAGCTAACGCGGGCGCACGCCGAAGCACTATAATGCCTGCACTCTCTTTGATTCGTGCCCCTGCGCTTCTCCGATTTGTAAGACATGATGAGACGCAACGAGTCAAGCCCAGGCGAATACAGCCGCCGCAGTTTATGTTTGCTCGGCCTGACACTTTGCGTCTGCTTCACGACGCGGGCCGAACGACTGCCGCTCAAAGCTTACACAACTACCGACGGACTCGCGCACAATGTCATCAACAAGATCGTCCGCGACTCGCGCGGCTTTCTCTGGTTCTGCACCGCAGATGGTCTGTCGCGATTTGACGGATACACTTTCACCAACTACGGCACGGAACAGGGCCTGCCGCATCCCAACGTGACAGACGTTCTCGAGACGCGCAATGGAGAGTTCTGGGTGGCGACGTACGGTGGGCTGGTGCGTTTCAATCCTCGTGGCACACCCCAGGCTCGATTGGTTTTACTGAACGAGGCGAGCACGCCGGCGCCGATGTTCAGCGTCATTGTTCCGGACGACGAAGATCGCCAGGCCAAAGCTGCTACCGTACTGCTCGAAGATCACAATGGAACTATCTGGTGCGGCACGCTGAAAGGCTTGTACCGGCTGGAGCGAAATGCCGATCGTTTCGCGTTGCTGCCGGTCGACATTGGCGTTCCGGCTGACTTCGCCTACCCAGGTTTCGTCACTGACGTACTTGAGGATCGCCACGGCTCGATATGGATCGCCGCCAACAGCGGCTTACATCGTCGTTGGCCCGATGGCAGTGTAGCGCGATACGGCGAGCTTAGTGGTTTATCGCTTGCCGATCTCAACGACGTTTTCGCAGACCGTCAGGGACGTTTGTGGGCCGGCACTCGATTGCATGGTTTCTTTCAGTTCGTGGCCGACGAAACACGGGCGACCCCTCGAATCGTCCAGAAGTACAGCGCTCCGGATGGCTTGCTGACGAATTGGGTCTTTCAACTCTTTGAAGCTTCCGACCATCGCTTCTGGGTTGCTACTGATCTCGGACTTGTAGAGTTCTCTCCCGACGCCGAGCCGGGCAAGCAATTTCATACTTATACTACCGAAAACGGTTTGACATTTCCGGGCGTCGCCGCGGTAAACGAAGATTCCGCCGGTAACCTTTGGCTGGCAAGCCTTGCGGGAGCAATGAAGTTGACCCATAACGGCTTTGTCAGCTATGGCGAACAAGACGGCTTAGTCAGCGTTAACGACATTTTCGAAGATAGCGAAGGCGCACTCTGTTTCAGAGGCAGCGTCCTTGGTGACCAACGCCGGCCAATTTTTGAGGGCGGCAAGTTAGATTTGCTTCATCTGAGTGGGCCCACTCCACACGCAAGGCTGGGCCGCTTCGACGGGCAGCGCTTTACCTGGTTTGCGCCTGGCTCGCTAAACCCTCTCTTATTTGGCTGGGTTTATGAAGGAGTTAGTTTGCAAACACGAAATGGGGAATGGTGGATCGGCACCGGCGTCGGGCTCTATCACTATTCAGCCGTTCGTAACTTCACGCAACTTAAGACCGCGCGCCCGCTGAAGATTTATAGCCAGAAGGATGGCCTGGCTGCTCCGCAGATATTTCGGCTCTTCGAAGATTCGCGTGGTGATGTCTGGATCTCAACCGCGGGTACCAGCGTGAATGGACTAGCCCGGCGGGATCATACAAGTGGAGAGTTGCGGGATTTAGCAAACGCGCCGGGGGCGCCTTCTTTCAAAGATGAATTGGCGCGCTCGTTCGGCGAAGACCGAGCAGGAAATATCTGGATCGGTTTTAGCACCGGGCTGGCGCGTTATCGTCAGGGCAGCTTCACCTTCTTCACGACCAGGGACGGATTACCGCCAGGCGCCATCAAGTACATCTATGTGGATCACGCGGGACGAATCTGGCTGGCTTCTGCTCGCGGCGGATTGGTGCGCCTGGATGATCCAGTAGCCGAGCGCCCCACCTTCACTAGTTATACGACCGCGCAAGGATTGTCGAGTAATCTCGCCGAAGTTATCACCGAGGACAAAGACGGAAACATCTACGTCGGTAACGGCCACGGAGTGGATGGTCTGGATCCAGCCACCGGACACATCAAGTATTTTACGACCGCAGACGGCTTAGCGCCCGGAGGGTTTCTGGCTGCTTTTCGTGACCGCCGGGGAGAACTCTGGTTCGGCACGCCAAAAGGATTGTCGCGCTTCTTGCCGGCAGATCAGCCAGAAGCGGCGCCGCCGCCAATCATGATCACGGGTCTTCGCGTTTCCGGCTTGCCGCGAATCGTCTCGGCGTTTGGCGAGACTGAAATATCAATGCCCGACTTAGCGCCGAACCAGAACCAGGTGCAAGTCGATTTTATGAGCCTGAGCTTTGCGCCGGGCCAGGTGCTGCGTTATCAATACAAACTCGAAGGCGCCGGTGTTGATTGGAGCTCGCCTACCGAACAGCGTACTGTCAACTTTGCCAATCTCGCACCGGGCTATTACCAGTTTCTGGTACGGGCGGTAAACTCAGATGGCGTCACCAGCGCGCACCCTGGGCTAATCACTTTCCGAATCCTTCCTCCGGTTTGGGAACGCTGGTGGTTTCTGGCTCTCGTGGCCCTGGCCCTGGGCATCACGGCGTACCTACTCTACAGGTATCGGGTAACGCGTCTATTGGAAGTCGCCAACATGCGCACGCGCATCGCCACCGATCTGCACGACGACATTGGCGCTAACTTAACCCGCATCAGCATTCTTAGCGAGGTTGCCAAACAACAGTTTGGCAACGGCAAAGACGAAAGTGCAAATCCACTCTCGTCCATCGCGGAGATCGCGCGCGAGTCAGTAGCTTCAATGAGCGATATCGTTTGGGCCATCAATCCTGAACGAGATAGCTTGCGGGATCTCACGCGGAAGATGCGCCAGCATGCTGACGAAGTATTTACGCTGCGCAATATTGAGCTGCAGTTCAATGCCCCCGGCCCGGAACAAAATCTTAAGCTGGGCGTGGATGTGCGGCGCGACTTCCTGCTGATATTCAAGGAGGCAGTCAACAATGCCGCGCGTCATTCCCAATGTTCAAAAGTCCGGATCGATTTCCAGGCTGATGGGTCTTTTCTGTCGCTGGTTGTTTCCGATGATGGAGTAGGTTTCGCCCCTGCCGCTGCGGTTGAGGGACATGGTTTGAATAGCATGCGCCAGCGCGCAGCAAGACTTGGCGGCACGCTCAAAGTAGAAGCGGCGGAAGGGAAGGGCACAACTGTCAGCGCCACGATTCCCGCGACCCAGGAGCGAGTAAACCGTTGAGAGCGCGAGTTAGAATTGCTCGTGCTGCGGAATTCAGAATTACCGCTGTGCCGGCCCATCGGGCGGTCAAGAACCGAAAGGGAAGCCAGGTCCCAAAAGTAAGAAGTCATTGTGGCTCTTCCTACTCCAATGTGTAGGTGACAGAAGCCAAAAACTCGTTTAAGTTCTGAGCGGCTTCTGGTCCACGCCTACAATGTCATTCGCGCCGCAGATCGAAACTGACGCTGCTCCGTCAAGCAAGATGGCTGGTGAACTAATCCGCGTTGTGATCGTCGAAGACACGCGCGAGGTGCGCGAAGGTCTGGCGGCGCTGATTAACGGCACGCGTGGCTTTAGTTGCCTCAGCAGTTACTACAGCATGGAAGCGGCGCTGGCTGGACTCAGAAACCAGCAACCGGATGTGATCCTTACCGACATTGGACTGCCCGGGATGTCGGGAATCGACGGCATCGAAATCCTGCGTGAAAGGATTCCGCAGGTTCCCATCCTGGCGCTCACCGTGTACGAAAACGACGATAAGATATTCAGAGCGCTATGCGCGGGTGCTTCCGGTTATCTGTTAAAGAACACGCCGCCGGCACGCTTGTTGGAATCCATCAAAGAAGTAGTTGATGGTGGCGCGCCGATGTCTCCCGAAGTTGCGCGCCGCGTGGTGCGATTGTTTCGTGAGTTTCACCCTCCCGAAACTGCCGTATACCGGCTGACGCCTCAGGAAACCGAATTGCTCAAGCTATTGATCGAGGGGCATCACAAAAAAACTGCCGCCCGCGAAATGGGCATCTCAACCAACACGGTCTCCTTCCACCTAAAGAACATCTACTCGAAGCTGCAAGTCCACTCGAAAACCGAAGCCGTCGCCAAAGCCCTGCGCGAACACCTTGTTTAGCTGCCAGCGCGCAAACATCTTGCCTGCATGAGCGTGTGAAGCGCTGACTAATCTGGGCTATGGGCCATGTGTCTTTGCACAAAAACTCTTATTTCGTGTTCCTTCGTGTAGCTTAGTGTGATTTCGTGGATCGTATGAGCTCAGAATCCTAAGCACGCGATCCACGAAATTACACGAAATCTCACGAAGCAACACGAACCAATGCTGACTTAGACATTCACCACGGTTCCGCTTCGAACCAATGGGTGACTTTTTGTGCAAAGCTGAAGCCGTACCAGCGTTCCCAGCATCCTCGGTTTCAGGCGCCCTACTCAAAGAGGTAGTTACATCCTCCACCCGTTCGCTGCTACAAGACTGAAATAATCAAGGTGGGTAATTGAAAGGGAATTGCAGAGATGTTTAGGGCTTCGTACTCGAACGCGCGCAGCGTTGGCCAAGGTCGTCATTGGCTGCCGGCGCTCGTCGTGGGGTTGAGTGTGGCCGGTCTCGCGCTGCTGCTCGCACGGCCTCCGGTGAGCCGCGCCGCGACCCTTGTGGTGACCAGCACCGCCGACAGCGGGCCGGGTACGCTGCGTGACGCCATTGCCAGCGCAGCGTCGGGCGATACGATCACCTTCTCTTTGCCGGCCAACAGTACGATCACGCTGACGAGTGGCGCGTTGGAGATTGGCAAGAATCTGACGATTCAGGGCCCCGGCGCGGATCTGTTGACGGTAAAGCGCAGCAGTGGCTTCTTCGTTTCGGATTTCCAAATCTTCTTTATTGATCTCATCAGCGCCAATATTTCCGGCCTGACGATTACCAATGGAAGCGCTCTCAGAGATCCAAGAGGCTTTCTCACTGACGGCGGCGGCATTAATAATTACGGCGCGCTCAAGCTCACTAATTGCACTATCTCCGGCAACTCGTCCTTCTACACAGGTGGTGGCATTGCGAATAGTGGGACGATGACGATCATGAACAGCACCATCAGCGGCAACATTTCAAATACCGACAATGGCGGCGGCGGCATTTTAAACACCGGCACAGTGACGATCATGAACAGCACCATCAGCGGCAACATTTCAAATACCGATGGCGGCGGCATTTCTAATCCTCTAGGCCTGCTGACGATCACCAACAGCACCGTCACGGGCAACACGGCGGCCAAGGGCGGAGGCATCGCCAATATCCCCGGCACTATTACTGGTGCCACGCTGACGATCACCAACAGCACCGTCACCGGCAACACGGCGGGCAGTGGCGGCGGCGGCGGCATTTACAACGGCGGCAGCGGCATTTACAACGGCGGCACGCTCAACGTCAGAAGCAGCATCATCGCCAAGAACACGGCCACCACCGGCCCTGATGTCAGTGGCGCACTGACCTCGCAGGACTTCAACCTCATCGGCAACAGAAAGGACGCGACCATCTCGCCCCTCCAACTTTCAGACCGAATCGGTACTCCGGCCTCGCCCGTTGATCCGCTGTTCGAAACCGACGCCTCTGGTAAACCACTTCTGAAAGATAACGGCGGCCCGACCAAGACCATCGCCCTGCTCGCGGGCAGCCCGGCGATAAACAGCGGAGACTCCAGCGGCTCTAGTACCGATCAACGCGGCTTCACTCGCCCCGTCGGCCAACCCGGCCTCTGGTCCGGCGACGGCTCAGACAAGGGCGCCTTCGAAGTGCAACTGCCGCCTGACTGCAACACCATCAACGTAGTCGTCAACAATAACAATGATAGCGGGCCGGGCTCGCTGCGCGACATTATCGCCAATGCGTGTGCAGGCAGCACGATTACTTTTGATATGTCCAGAGTCGTCAGCCCGATCAACCTGACGAGCGGTGAATTATTGATTAACAAGAATCTGACGATTAAGGGGCCCGGCGCGAATCTCCTTACCGTGCGGCGCGGCGCCGGCAATTTCCGCATCTTTAATATCGGTTCTTCCAGCGTCAACGCCTCCATCTCCGGCCTGACGATCGCCAACGGAAACGCGACGGGCGACTTCGGCGGCGGCATTCTCAACGGCGGTCTTTCCAGCAATGGGGGCGGCACGCTGACGATAACCAGCTGCAGCATCTCCGGAAACTTGGCGGCCAAAGGCGGAGGCATTTACAACGGAAAGCTCGGCACAGTCACGATCACTGACAGCACCATTTCGAGCAACTCGGCGAACGGTGGCGGCATTAACAACGACTCGGGCACGGTAACGATCAGCAACAGCACCATCTCCGGTAACTCGGCCGGCTCTTTCGGGGGAGGCATTTACAACTTCAGCACGCTGACGATCACCCACAGTACCGTCACGGGTAACACGGCGGGCAGCTCCGGCGGCGGTGGCATTTCCAACGACGCCACGCTCAGCGCCAGAAACACCATCATTGCCAGGAACACCGCCACCACCGGCCCCGATGTCCGCGGCGCACTTACCTCGCAGGGCTTCAACCTTCTCGGCAATAGCAAGGATGCGGCCATCTCGCCGGCCCAATTTTCAGATCAGATCGGGACCTCCGGGTCGCCTATTGATCCGCTACTCGATTCGCTGAAGGACAACGGCGGCCCCACCCAAACCATCGCGCTCCTTTGCGGCAGCCCCGCGATTGACAAGGGCACCGGCAATGGTCTGACCGGTAATTTGACCACCGATCAGCGCGGCGCAGGTTTTCCCCGCACCTTCGACGATCCCTCGCTAACGAATGCCAGTGGCGGTGACGGCACTGACATTGGCGCCTTCGAACGACAACAAAGCTGCGTCACGCCGCCTACCGGACCGACGATATTTATTGAGGAAGGGACCAGTCGGGCGGCCGCTGTTGATTCAGTTACGTTTGTGCACGGGCCGTTTACCGTGACGGACAACTTCAATTTCACCAGCGACCATCGCACGCGCGTGATGCTTTTTACTTCAAACCTGGGTTTGACGCAGCCTGATCCTTCGATCCTATCGGTCCAGGTGGCGGGCATGTTATTGCCCGTGGAAAATGTCGGTCAAATAACAGTTTCCGGACTAGCTGCGTCCTACATTGTCGTCAGACTTCCGGACGGTCTGCCGCCAGGGGACTGGCCGTTGACTGTGACGTTCCGCGGCGTCAACAGCAGCAACAATCCTATTCTGCGCATAGCCCCCTAGCCGGCCAGTGCTTGGGATCCCTTTGTCGCTCGCTACCAGCATTTGCTTCACCTGCCCTACCCATGAAGGTAGTTACACCCGCCGCTGTTCGTTGCTACAAGACTGAATAGTCGAGGGAGGATCAGGCTCATGCGCAACATAAATGATCGGCTTGGGTGCAAGTTGTTAGCTTTCGTGGCGGTCCTGGTTTGGGGTGGCGCCGTCTGCGCCCAGACCACGTCATTCACTTATCAAGGTCGGTTAACGGACGGGGGCGCGCCCGCAAACAACAATTACGATTTGCAGTTCACCTTGTGGGATGCGGCGGTCGGTGGGAACCAACAGCCGCAGCCGGCGCCCGCGCTGACCAAGACGAACGTGGCGGTGACTGGCGGCGTCTTCAGCGTGTTGCTCGACTTCGGCGTTAGCGCTTTCCCCGGCGCGGACAGATTCCTGGAAGTAGGTGTCAGACCCGGCGGCAGCGGCGGCGCTTTCACTATGCTCGCGCCGCGGCAGCAGATCAGCTCGACGCCTTACGCGCTCCGCACGCTGAACGCGACTGCAGCTGACTCGCTGTCTAATGCCTGCGTCGGTTGCGTGACGGATTCACAAATCAACTCGGTGGCGGCAAGCAAGTTGACGGGGACGATCCCGGCTTCAAGTTTGCCGGCGGGCGGCAGCTTCATTCAGAACAACCCTACATCATCGCCGCAATCGGCGAACTTCAACATCAGCGGTAACGGCACCGCTAATACGCTCACGGGCAACCTGGTCAATTCGGCGACGCAATACAACATTGGCGGGAATCGCGTTTTGAGCACGGCAGGCAGAGACAACGTCTTTGCAGGCGTTGGCGCAGGCACGAGCAACACGACGGGCGGCAGTAACTCGTTTTTCGGCGCGGGCGCAGGAGCGAACAACACGGAGGGCGACTCTAACTCGTTCTTCGGCCTGCTCGCAGGCAGAAGCAACACGATGGGCCACGATAACTCGTTCTTCGGCGTGCAAGCAGGCAGAGGCAACACGGAGGGCGCCGCTAACTCGTTCTTCGGCGTGCAAGCAGGCTTAAGCAATAGAACGGGCTCCGCTAACTCGTTCTTTGGCCTGGGCGCAGGCAGGAACAACACGACGGGCGAGGGCAACTCGTTCTTCGGCACAAACGCGGGCTCTAACAACGCGATCGGTGACCATAACTCGTTCTTCGGCTTGAGCGCAGGCTTCGTCAACTCTACGGGCTTCGATAATTCTTTCTTCGGCACACTCGCGGGCAACAAGAACACAAAGGGCGAAGCTAATTCTTTTTTTGGCACAAGTGCAGGCTCAAACAACACGATGGGCTTCGAGAACTCGTTCTTCGGCTGGCAAGCGGGCTTAAACAACGATGCGGGGCGCCAAAACTCGTTCTTCGGCTCGGGCGCAGGCAAGCGCAACGGGAGGGGGACGGGCAACACACTGATTGGCTACAACGCTGATGTCGGCAGCGACATTCTTCATGACGCCACTGCCATCGGCGCGAAGGCAGTCGTCTCGACTTCTCACACGATCGTTCTTGGCACATCAGCCGAAAAAGTAATCGCTGCTGGCACGATGCGCGTTGTTTCGATCCCGCCGGCGAATAACACCCAAAGTGGGCATGTCTGTTTCAACCCACAAGGCGATCTCCTGAATTGCGACCGATCGAGCCTGCGGTTCAAGACAAGTGTGCGTCCGTTCCTCGTCGGTTTGGACATCGTGCGGCGGTTACGTCCAATTAACTTCATTTGGAAAGCGAACGGATTGACCGACATCGGGCTCGGCGCAGAGGATGTTGCGCAGGTCGCGCCGGCATTCACCTATACGAATAATAAAGGTGAAGTCGAAGGCGTTAAGTACGAACGCTTGAACATCCTTCTCATCAACGCGGTCAAAGAGCAGCAGCAACAACTCGAACAGCAGCGGCATGAGATTGCGCAACTGCAAGGACAAGTTCGCCAGTTACGCGTCGCCGTCCATAGACGACGAGTCAAAAGATAAGAGTGCAGCCTCAAGAAAGCGAGAGGGCAGTGCAATGCGAAGCAGAATCCAAGCAGCCGAAAAAATGCGAGGAAGAAACAAGCAAGAGCCAGCAGCAGTCGCGCGCGTTCTCATCTTCCTGCTCTTATGCGCGGCGATGACTCTTGGTCTTGGGCCCAGGCAGCTCGCAAAGCTCAAGCCGCTTGCTGCAAACACAACCATGGACGCGCGGAAGCCGGATGCCCACCAGAGACAATCAGGCAACGAATTCTTAAACACACTTGGCTTAGCGCTGCCGAAGCCCTACAGCCGACTAATCAACACGGCGGCGCCCGTTAATACCTTCACCGTCACCACGACGGCGGACAACGGCAGCAACACGTCTCCTACTCCCGGCTCGCTGCGTGAGGCAATCATCAATGCCAACAACTCTGGCGGCGAGATCAATTTCAACATTCCGGCGTCCGATCCTAATTGCAATGCCATCACTCATGTCTGCACGATTACGACTATCACCAGATCTCTGCCAGACATCATCGCGCCCGTCACGATTGACGGCTACACGCAGCCGGGCGCCAGTGCGAACACTCTCGCCGACGGCGACAACGCCGTCCTGCTAATCGAACTGAACGGAAACGGTGTTAGCGGGCTCACTGGACTGTGGATCGACACTGCGAACTGTACTGTCCGAGGTCTGGTCATCAACGGCTTCAACGGTTACGGCATTGGTTTGTACGAAAGCGCCGCTACGAACACACACATCGAAGGCAGCTTCATCGGCACGAATGCGTTGGGCACCGCGGCAATCGGCAACAGCACGGGCATCTATTTCCAGCGCGCCAACGGCAACCAGATCGGCGGCACAGATCCCGCCGCGCGCAACGTCATCTCCGGCAATCTCAACAACGGCATCCTGATCGAAAATGGCGGCGGCGCGGCGGGAGTCGGCAACATCATTCAGGGCAACTACGTCGGCACGAACGCGGCGGGGACAGCAGCCATCCCCAACCAGGCGGGCATCGGCATAGTGATTAACAGCGGGCAGAACAACCTGATCGGCGGCACAGCAGTGGGCGCGGGCAACCTCGTCTCCGGCAACCTCAATCAGGGGATACGCTTCGCCAGCAGTTTTCCCGCAGCCAGTTTCAATGCGGTCCAGGGTAATCTAATCGGTACCGATATCAGCGGAACTGCGCCGCTCGGCAACGGCAGCTGGGGCGTTGACATTACCACGGTCGCAGGTGGACCAACTGCCACCAGCAATGTTATTGGGGGTGCAACTGCGGCGGCCCGCAACATAATCTCTGCCAATGCTGCCGGCGTTAGGGTAGGCGGCGACAACAACACGGCCCAGGGCAATTTCATCGGCGTTGGTACGGACGGCATCGCTGTGCTCGGTAATCATGGTGACGGCATCTTTGTCAACGGCAACCTCAATCACGTCGGCGGCGGTAATGTAATTGCTTACAGCGGCACGCCGGGCCAGAACGACAGGGGCAGAGGCGTGTTCGTTTATGACGGCTCGGGCAACACCATCAACGGCAACTCGATTTTTTCCAATGGCAACCCCGGCTTTCCACTTAGCGATCGGGGAATCGCCCTCGGCACCGTAGCGATACCGGCAAACGATGGTTGTGATGCCGACGGGGGCGCGAACAACTCGCAGAACTATCCCGTGCTCGCGTCCGCCACGTTCGACGGCGCGACCACGACGATCGAAGGGACACTCAACAGCTCACCGAATACGCAGTTCAGAATAGAGTTCTTCGCCAATGATGCCTGTCATCTTTCAGGCTTTGGTGAAGGGAAGACATTCCTCGGCGCAGGCGTCGTGACGACCGATGGCAACTGCACGGCTGATTTCACAGGCACCAACGCC
>DASXRU010000194.1:0-5297 GCA_036506395.1 Pyrinomonadaceae bacterium
GTACTGTGTCAGAAGATTCTGCAGGTCGGCCTCAAGCTCGGACTTACGCCGGGTCAGCTCGGCCCAGCCGTAGGTGGTTTTCGGATCGGTGGTGTTCTCGGCCACCTGAACAATTTCCTGATCGTATTGTTTTGCCAGGTCACCCAGCTGCGTCCGGTAGGCAGCGCCCATGTCACGCAGGCGGCCGGTTTCCGCAATCAATGCCTTCTGTTCTTCGTGGAGCGCCGTCAAACGCCCAACCAGCGCCTGCGACTGCGACGGCAGATTGGAGATATTCTTCTGCATCCAGTCGAGTCGTTGCCCGTCCGTCTGGTCCAGCTCTTCTTTTGCCTGGTTTACTTGTTGCTCGATGAACTGCTTGGCTGAGGTGCCGGCGTTTATAGTTCCCTTTGTTTGTTCGTTGATGTATTTACTGGCCAGCTCGGCTGTCACCGCCTGCGTCGTTTTGGGATCGCGCCCGCGGTAAGTGATATTAAAACCGTTGGTGATGTCGTTGCGGCTGGTGTTTACCTCTACATGAATATCTTTGCGCATGCGGTCGATGAGCATTTCCATCGGGTCGCCACGCTGTTTCTCAGTCTTGTACAGGTCATACTTCTCAAGCAGCGGCTGCAGCGAGCTGCGGCTGGTAACAACCTGCGTGATGCTGGTCAGCTCACGAGTTAAGGTCTCGTCAGTAACGGTCGGAACGACAGAGTTCGGCAGGGTCGATGGCTTCACGACGATTAACGTGACCGACTCATAGACACTGGGTAGCTTAAAAACCACCAGCCCGACGGCTATCGTCACGGCAATAGTCGGAAGAATGATCAGCCATTTGCGCTTCCAGGCAATTCGCGCGAATTCCCCCAGCCTTCGTTGGCGAAACTCAATACTCATGTGCGGCACTCCTTGTTGTAGGACAGGCATTCCTGCCTGTCATTGCAGCCGTTCGAAAACTCAGAGCGACAGGCAGGAATGCCTGTCCTGCTGATCAAAGCGTGGCCAGAGCCTTCCGTGCTTCATCGGCGTCTCCAAAGCTTGTTTTCTGGTTCAGACGCAGAGCTTCTTCGAGTTCATGGCGCGCGCCATTACGGTCCCCCTTCGCTTTCAAGGCCATTCCCAGGTGGAAACGGAAGCCGGGACTGGGCGACGAGTTGTTGCGCCGCGCATTGGCTTCGTCAACCGAAACTGCTTTGCGCAACTGTTCGGCTGCGGCAGCGTAAAGGCCTTTCTTGTAATAAACCCAGCCGAGCGTATCCGCGAAACTAGGCACATCAGGATTCGCCTGCACCACCTGCTGAGCGAGTCGCACGGCTTCATCGAGATTGCCTTTGCCGTAAACCGCGTAGAGCCACGCCAGGTTGTTCGCCGCGAACGTGGCGTTCTGATCCTGGGCCAGGGCCTTGCGATAGTTGTCGGCGGCCGCGTCGTAATCCTGGCGACTGTCTTCAAGCATCCCGATCAGCGTGTAGGCGGCAGCGCTATCCGGCTTGCGTTCGACGATCTTCTTGTACTCGGCAATCGCCCGCTCCTGTTGACTGGTGTTCACGAATAACGCACCCAGCGCCGAATAAGCAGGCAGATAGTTTGCGTCTATTTCAAGAGCGCGCCGCAGCTCGCCTTCCGCCCCCTGGGCATTCTTCTCGAAGCCGTAAACCTGAGCCTTCAGAAAATGCAGTGACGCGTTGTTCGGCTGGCTGCCGAGGGCCTGGTCCACGCGGGCGTGCGCCTGGTCAGCGTGCCCCTGGCTGATGTAGATATTTATCAGCCCGTTTAGCGCATTAAAGTTTGCGCCATCGATCGAAAGAGCATTGTTGTAGAAAGCAATGGCCTCATCCGTCTTTCTTTCAACCAGGGCAACCGCCGCCAGATTGACGTACGGCTCTGTTTCGCTGGGGGCCGCGTCTTTGGCGGCGAGGAAATCTTGTCGCGCTTTCCTGGTATCGCCCGTTTGAATTGCAGCCGAGCCGCGTACCAGCAGTGTTCTGCCACGCAGTTGGGCCAGCATCTGCGCCGATGTTTCCCTGTCGGGAGCAGCCTTTGAAAGCTTGTCGAGCAGTTCGGTAGAAAGTCGCAGCGTGGTTTTCGGATCCCCTGCCGCCAGATTAATCTGCACCTGCATCAACTTACCGGGCAGGTATTCCGGGTAATTTCTTTCCAGGTCTCCGGCAAACACGCGAGCCTGATCGACCTGGCCCAAACGAAAGGTCGCTTCGGCCATGAAATAAAGGCCGGGACGCGAGTTCGGTTCCTGCTTGAGTACTTCCTTGAGATCTTCGACTGCTGCCTTCAGGTCGTTGGCCTCGCCGTTTTGCATCTTGATGCGCGCGCGCAACATCAGCGCCTGGCGATCATGCGCGTCTTTCTTGAGCACCTCATCGATCTGTGCGTTCGCTCCGCTAACATCCCCGCGCGTCAACATAATTTCAGTCAGACGATAGCGGCCCTGGGTGAATTCGGGAGAGTTCGCGACGATCTCTTTGTAAACGTTTATGGCGTCATCCGTGCGGCCGACGGAGGAATAGAAGTCGGCCAGCACGGCGCGGCCTTCGGGTTTGTCTTTGTCTAGTTCCGCCAACGCCTTATAAGCTGCTTCCGCCTTGTCGAAATGCTTGTTAACCAGGTAGAAACTCGCCAGCACGAAACGCGCGTCGCGGTTGGCCGGTGCCAATTCGACCGCTTTCAAAAATTCCGCTTCCGCGGCGTCGGGCCGGCTGGCCTGGGCAAGGAATTTTCCATACTCCGAATGCGCCAGTGACGAAGCTCCATTCACCGAAATTGCGCGTTGGAAGGTTTCTTCAGCTTTGCCGGCGTCGTTCATAGACATGTAAAAGCGCGCCAGGCTCAAATATGATTCCACCCGCTTCGTATCCAGCTGAATCGCATGATCCAGCTCTTTGAGGGCCTCCTCCCGATGGTTCTGAGCGAACAGCACGCTGCCCATCAGGATGTGGCCTTCGATGTGATTGGGATCCTTTTGCAGCACGTCTTTGGCCAACCGCTCCGCTTCACCGAGGGCCGCAGCGGATTGCTTACCACCCGCAAGATAGTAACTGCCCAGCTTGACGCGAACGTCCAGGTTGTTCGGATCGAGCTCGGCCGTCTTCCGCATTTCATCGAAGGCTTCCTGATAACGCTTCAAGCCCTCGTACGCCTGGGCCAGTCCCCAATGCGCGCCGGCCAGACGTTCGTCCAGCTGCAACGCGTTGCGAAACTCGATCGAGGCTTCCTGGAACTTTTTCTCTTTGAGCAAAGCCTCACCGCGAGTCATGTATTGCGCTTTGGCTTTTGCGGGACTGGTGCAGGCGCCCATTGCCAGGGCGACGGCGAATAAAGCGACGAGCAGAAGAAGGATATGGCTGTAGCGGCAGCACTCTTTGATTTTCATTATTGCCTGGTCTCCATTGCGGGGGCTGAAGCCTGATCAAAAGCTTCGGCCACTGCGGTATGTCGCGTCGGCTGGGTCGGTTAGCGGGCAAATGCCTCGCGATGCGCCTCGGCGATGTTTGTTAACGGCCCGGTTTGCTGGTTCTCTTAATTCCTACCGGGCAATCTCAAATAACTCTTCAAAAGCTCGGATGTGCGCATCCGAACACCCTAAAAAGACAGGCAATCGCCTGTTTCTTCCCAAAACTCAATTCGGCACAAAGGCGGGAAGCACCGGAGCAGCCTGTGTTGCCAGATCAGTTGCCGCGACCAGCGCTTCCGATTCTGATCTGCCGATAGGAACCGTCACGCGCACCATGGCTCCGTCAGAACGGCGCCGGCGGACGCTGTCAATTACGGTGTAAATTTTCCCCCAATATTCGCTGGCCACTACGCGCCCGCGCCCTTGATACCAGTAAACGAGCACCTGTTGAGTATCGCCGTTCTTGATGATGTAACGGTTGGCATCGAAAGGGACGCCGGATGCCGGCGTGATCTTAACAGTCGCCGGATCGCTCATGGTCCAACCAGACCCCGGCAAACAATTAAGCGGGCTGTGATACGTCGCACCGTTTCGCTGTGTAGCGTAGTAGCCAACGTAAAAGAACCCAGTGCGCCCGTCCGGCAGTACGAAAGTGCGCGAGAGATAATCGTCGGCGCGCAACACCGATTCCGTTTCCGCATCGAAACGCTGATCGCTGCCAGTCTGTTGCCAGGCGCCGAGTTGCGCCGGAAAGCTTGCCAAAGGACGTCGCTCAACGTGTGCTTCCCCAGCCCTCTCCCAGATGTTGATGATGACACCACCCAGTAACAGCATGGCCAGCAACAAACCCAAACGGAGAGTATCTTTTGATCTGGTAATCATTCGTTCGTCTTAGTCGATTCCCTTCAGGAGCGAGGGTTCTGTGGCCGTCGATATTTCGCGCGTTATGCTGGTGGTGACTTTTGCGCGCTCCCTGATGGTCGCAACTGCGCCGATTTTCAAGTGGCGTGTGCTGCGGTCAATCAACCAGCCGACGCCGAACAGCATCAGGAACGCTACGATGTACATCACCCAGCCGGAGAAGGAGTGAAAGAAGCCATCAGCGACCCTCGTACCGTAGAAACGAGCCAGCACCGCGGTGCCGCTGACGCGCAGCACGTTGGTTAGAATAGCGATGGGAATTGCGGCCATGACGATGATTGCGGAGCGCCATAGCCCAAACGATTTCAATTTGGCTGGATCTTGATTTCCACCGCTACTCCCTGGTCCCGGACCAGCGTTGTCACCACGGGGATAAGTGAAATACGCAAAAACCACCGCCAACGTAATCAGGGTCATCAATGAACGAATACCGCTGCAAGCCTCGACGACTTCAAGCCTTTTTGGTTGGCTACTGCCGAGCGGCATCAGCTCGATCACGTTGCCTTGCCGTAGCACGGGAATATTGAAGGCTGCAATTGTGGAAACTGCGCAGCGCGAAGCCAGAAGCTGCAGCGGAAAAGCAATCTTGTTAAGAACTATGGTCGGAATCGGAATCGCCAGCAGCAGCAGTGCCAGCGGAACTAAGACAAGACGCAGGAGTTGGAAGCCCCAAGAATAAATCACAATCCCCGCAAGCATCACCACCAGCGAAATGCGCTGCACAAACAGTTCCGCGCCGGCGGTACCTGCCCATAAACCGATGAGGCCCAGCAGCACAGCAGTCGCGCCCCATCCGAAACTGGGACTGCCAAGGTACTTGGCCAGGCGTCCCCGCTGGCTCCACAGGATGTAGCCGATAATGAATGGAATCAGGAGGCCGTGCGAATAGTTCTCGTCACTCCACCAATCGCGGCCAAGCTTCAAGAGCACCGTCGCATAGAGAAAAGCAAGAGCAAGGGAGATTACGAAAGGTTTGTAAAGGCTA
>DASXRU010000195.1:0-6868 GCA_036506395.1 Pyrinomonadaceae bacterium
CAGGCACAGTCTCGAAACTATCGCGGCGCACGCACACGAGGACAAAGTGGGCCTCCGTAACCAACTCGTCTTCGCCTTTACGTCTTACTTCAAAGTTAAGGCGGAAAGACTTGTGACCAAACTTGCCGACAAAGACACTGACAACCAGCAGATCATCCAGGCGGGCGGCGCGGCGAAAGTCGCATTCCAGGTGCACGCGCGGCAGCCAGATGTCCAACTTGTCGAAAGCTACGCCATAAGGCAAGCCGACAGCGCGAAACAGTTCAGTCTCTGCGATTTCAAAGAAGCGTATGTAGGCCCCATAAAAAATGATGCGCGCGGCATCCACGTCGCCCCAGCGCACGCGCTCTTCGATCTGGAATTTCCAGGGTTCGTTCATCAGTTGCCAAGAAGACCAACACTAGCGAATCTATATGAAGAGCGAGCTGTATGGCGGCTTTACCGCCCGATGTGCGGAAGGCCTCCGACCTTCCGTTAGCTCCATCATAAAATAAACATCGGGCTCCGCCCGAAAAGGGCATAGCCCTGAAACCTGAGAAGTCTGCCAACGGTGGGGCGGAGCCACCACCGCACATCAGGCGGCACAGCCGGACGCTTGGAGAAAAGCCCCCAACGCGCGGTTGAAGACTTCGGGCTGTTCCAGGTTCGAAAGGTGTGCCGCTTTATCGATAATTTCCAGACGCGAATCTCGAAGCTGGCGATGCATGAACTCGGCATCGCTCACCGGTCTGATGCTGTCTTCGCGGCCGACGATGATTAGCGCCGGCACATTGATCTGCGCCAGATCGTCAGAGTAATCCCGGCGCACGGCCATGCCTCGCTGCGCGGCCGCCGCTCCATGGGCATCGCTGCTCTCGATCATTTCGCGCACCCGCTTAACGACCTCCGGCTGACGCGCCAATGTTTCCGGCGCCAGCAGTTTCGGCAAAGTTTCCTCGGCAATTCCCTTCATGCCTTCGGCCAGCATACGCGCAGCTTGTCGCTCCCGATTTTGTTTTTCCTGTTCGCTGTCGGCCGGAGCACGGGTGCCCGCGAGCACGAGCGCACGCACGCGATCAGGAAACGAATGCTGGAAATCAAACGCGACGTAGCCGCCCATCGACAGTCCACAGACGACGGCGCGATCAATCTCAAGTTGATCCAACAGGGCCGCCACGTCGCGCGCCATCTGGTCCATGGTGGCAACTTCCGCAGCCGATCGTGTCTCCCCCAGACCGCGAAGGTCCGGAGCAATCACGCGATAGGTGCCGCGCAGCACTTCTACCTGGTCGCGCCACATCGTGCGGTCGAAAGGAAAGCCGTGAAGGAAGACAATGGCCGGGCCATTACCTTCGTCCTCGAAAACTGTCTCGACTCCGTTGGTCTTGATTCTGCTCATTTGGGTCCAACTGACAGCAACTCCCTCCCGTACGGTCGGGCTACTGCCCGTTCGTTTTCGACTGTTCTGATCAGAAGATGGTCGCCCTGGATTCTCAGTCCGACTGCACATGGCCGTCAAGCTTAATCAACCCACCGCTTCAGCAATACCGGCCATTAAGAAAATTTGTTTTCAGTCATGAAACGTTTCGCCGGTTTTTACCATTCACCCGCGAACGAAGGCTTTTGCCGAAGCCGCAGAGAAGTACCGCGGATCGGGAAGAAGCCAGAGCAGAAGAACCTCAATTACGAATAGGAGCTAGAATCATGACCAGGATAATTTTCGCTGTGTTGCTCTTGTCTTTGAGCATCGCAGCTTGTGAACCGGGATCGACGGAAACCAATTCGAACGCGAACAGCCCCGCGAATACGAACGCCAACGGCCAGGCTTCGCCGGCGCCGGCCGCCAGCCCATCGCCGGTGGCCAGCCCGTCCGCCACACCCCAACTCAAAGCCGGTGACAAGGTGAAAGTCACCACCAACGGCGTGATTTCCGATGCCACAGTGGTCAGCGTGGACGAGAAGACAGGGCAAGTTACAGTTAGACTCCAGGGCGAGACCAAAGAAAAGACGGTGGCAATCCGCGATATAGTAAAGCAGTAGCACCCGCGAGCTGAGGAAAGAAGAAGGGCAACTCGAACGGGTTGCCCTCGTCGAAGCGCTCAATGTTTCGCATCTTGTTTAGAAGCGGGCTACCGCCCGCTTAGTCGGGCAGTAGCCCGACTCTAAACGGGAAGCAATTGTTGTTAGTATGTCGCCCGCGAAAAAGCTTAACGTACTGCAGCAGGAAGATTTCGATCGGCTGCTAAATTGGCTTGATGCCAATTCCGAGCGGGCCGGCTCGATCTACGAAAAGATTCGCTGGCGACTGATTGCAATTCTCGCGTCCCGTGGTTGCCGCTTTCCCGAGGAATTGGCCGACGAAACCATCGATCGCGTCGCGCGCCGCGTGGTTGACATTCAGAACACCTATGTCGGGGACAAAGCTATTTACTTCCTGGGCGTAATGAACAATGTTCATCATGAATACTTGAAGGAGCCCCAGGTGTCTGAATTCTCCGTATTCAATGACGACCCCGGAGCAAAAGAAGAAGCGAAAGAAAAGACCTTCGGGTGTCTGGAGAAATGTCTGGACCGGCTTGCTCCTAATTCAAGGCAAATGATTGAGCAATATTATGCTGAGGACAAACAAGCCAGGATCGATTTGCGCAAACGGATTGCGCGGGAGCTTGGCATAGGCATTAGTACCTTGAGATTGCGCGCCTTGCGAATTAGAGAAAAACTGCAAGGATGCATCGATCAGTGTTTGGAGGCGTGAACAGGTTTTCTGATGGCGGACAACACAGAACAGTTAGATAAAGAAAATTCACCGGAGTTCCCGGACGAGGCAATTCGCCGGTTTTTGTTTGGCGGGTTGAATGCCGCGGAGCAATTGAGGTTTGAAGAGGCCTTGTTTGCCGATGAGCGATTGGAAACGCGGGTTCGCCTAGCGGAGTGCGAACTGGCCGACGATTATGCGTTCGGGCGCTTGAGCGCCGCCGAGCACGAACTATTCGAACAAAGGTACCTGGTCAGCACCGCGCGCCAACAAAAGCTGAGCGTGTCAAAAGCTTTGCGCGATCGTTTCGCATCTGCGTCCGACGTAACGCAAACTGGTAGTTTGCGATCTCAATCAGTTCAGACCGACACTCCTTCCGCGGGAACAACAATCGGCGAAAGGCTGCAACGTCTGTTAGGCCTGAATCAGCCTTCCTGGAGACTAGCGTTCAGCGTTGTCATCTTGATCTTGCTAATTGGCACAGTTTGGTCAGTGCTGCGCGAGCCCCATATCAGAAACAAATTCTTTGCCAAGCGCCGGCCGGTCCCAGCTGCAACTCCAAACGCAGAGCAGCAAGAGGCACACCACGCGATAAAACCGTCACCAACGCCGCCTCAGGAAAAAACCCCTTCGCCGCCCCAGCCCGAACACCCAATTCCTGTTCCTGGCGCAATCGTCCTGGTTCCCGAAAATAAATATGACCGCGACCGAATCGCACAAGTCAGTCTTGCCCCTGATGCGCGCGATCTGCATATGCAACTGGAATTCAAGAGCAAGCAACCAGCTACCTATCGAGCGGAACTACTAACCGTCGCAGGTCAAACTGTCTTCACTCAAACGTCGCTGAAGCCGCCTGCGGGAGGAACCACAATCGACTTCGCTGTTCCGGTGCGTTTTCTAAAGGCGGGTGATTATCAGGTCAAGCTGAGCCGAGTTACTGATGGAATCGAGGAAGGCGCGGCAACGTACTACTTCCGGGTGCAATAGACTACTTCACCCTGCTTTTCCTTCGGCGCATGAAATCTATCAGGACAAACTGGGAAAGGTTGCCGGGGTTAGCAAAGTAAGCTTTGCCATTGGTCATGGCGGTCATCTCTTTGACGAACTCAACCAGATAATAGTCACTGGCCAGCATGAAGGTATTAATCATGATGCCGGCCTTGCGGCAGCCCTGAACTTCTTTGAACGTCTGTTCCATCACGAACGGATCGCCGCCCATGGAATTCTTATAAAGACGCCTGTCAGAACCGCCTGCCGTAGCGGGCGGGCCAGAACGACGACCAGAGACAGACGTGGACGTCTGTCCTACAAAGCAGGCAGTTGGCTTGCCATCGGTAACCATCACGATTTGCTTCATCTCTTTACGCTGCGACTGCAGTATGCGCCGCGCCAGTCGCAAGCCTTCGGCAGTGTTCGTGTGATAGGGCCCCACCTGCGTGGTGGCCAGTTTCGCCAGCGCCAGCTCCTCGGCACTGTCATGGAAGAGCACAATCTTTAGCGAGTCGCCCGGATACTGCGTTCTAATCAAGTGGGCCAGCGCCAGCGCCACCTTCTTTGCCGGGGTGAAACGGTCTTCGCCATAAAGGATCATCGAGTGCGAACAATCGAGCATCACCACCGTGGCGCACGACGATTGATAGTCGCACTGATGCACGTGAAGATCTTTGTACTCCAAATTGAGCGGGACCTTCAGTCCTTCGCGCTGGATTGCCGACAGTAACGTCGTGTTAACGTCGAGATTGACGGTGTCGCCAAATTCGTAAGGCTTGCTGGCTGCTGCCGCCTCAACTCCGGTGGAAAGATGCGCGGTATCATGGCGGCCCATTGAACTCTTTCCCATACTTCCCAGCAGGCTCCGCAAGGTTTTGTAACCAAGAAAGTCCAGGCCCTTTTCGGTTACTTCAAAACGTACGTTTCGCGGCAGAGGCTCGGAGAATTCACCTTCACCACCCACCCGCTGCTGCTGCCGGCGTTGCGGCGGAGGCTCTTCATGCAGCGTTAAATATCCTTCTTCAACCAAACGCTCGATCAACTGATTCAGCAGCTCTTCAAGTAATGACCCCTTGAACTGGCCTTCATTGTCGGCGAGCATTTGCTTGATCTGGTGTTCGTCAATCAGACCTTGCTCCATCAGGGCTTCGAGGAGCGCGCGACGCAACGCATCGAGCGACGTATCCTGCACCGTCCGTTGTCGCGTCCAGTAGTAATCGTCGTCGTAGCCGGATTGAAGCAGCGAGTCCGACAGAGAATCCATCAGGTCGCCGAGGTTGATGCCGGAGACATCAAAGCCTTTGAATTTTGAATAGCGAGTGAACTTCATCGTTGAGCTATTCGTTAGAACCCAGAAGAGCGGCCACAGATAAACACGGATTTTCACGGATTGATTTACGGGGATTATCGAAGATCAGCCGTTTGAATTGAGGTTTCAGACCGAAGTTTAGAAGAAGACCGACCTCAATTTCCGTAGCTCGCAAGTAATTGAGTAATTGTGCCTCATGGGAGGAATCTAAGGTGCGTGCTGCTTTGAGTTCGACCAACACACAATCATCCACAAGCATATCCGCAGTGAAATCGCCAACCTGGTGGCTGCGAAACCATACAGGAACCTCAATCTGTCTCCGCACCTTTACTCCCATAGCGTTCAAAGCGACTTCCAGTGATTTCTCATAAACCGACTCCAGGAAACCATGACCAAGCTCGTTATAGACCTCGAAAAAGACTCCGATGATCTTCTGAGTTATTTCTCCGTGCTTGAATCTGTGTATATCCGTGTTCATTGCGGCCTATTATCTCAGCTGTATAGACCTCGAAAAAGACTCAATGATCCTCTGAGTTATTTCTCCATGCTTGAATCTGTGTATATCTGTGTTCATCTGTGGCCTAACTGTATTTTCCGGTTTCCGTCAGATCGTCGTAGATCATCCCGCGCCGATCTTTCTTTGCTTTGGTCACTGCCGTGTAGCCGCCTTCTTCATTGCGGCTGATCTTGTTTTCGGCGTAGAGGCCCTCGAGCACAAATTCGCAGGCTGCCACTGTCTGCGCCTTGTCCTTGCGCTTGAAGTCGAAGGGTATCAGCGCTGTTTCGATCAATTCCGGAACTGAATCGAGCAGCACCATGCACTCGTCAGCCGACGCGGTGTCCGCCAGCCGCAGGTTGTTTCCTTCGTCAAACCAGCGCACCGTGTTCGTGAAATCTATGCCGACAAAATAGCCTTCAAAGACTTCGCCGGCGGCGCGCTTGATCAAGTCTTTGGCGATACGGTTCGCGCCAATCTGTTCGCCTTCGTATTCCAGCTCCATCTTTCCGGTCATTGAGGGAATGGCCGCGTAGACATCCGAGATCCGCGGGACGATTGCTTCTTCTTCCGTGACAATAGCGCGGCGTTCGGCATTCGAGACAACGGACTCGATGACGGTAATCGGCAGACGCTGGGACACACCGGAGTGCTTGTCTATGCGCTGATCGTCGCGGGCTTCGAAGGCAATTTGTTCGATTGTCTCGCGAAGAAAATCCGGAATACGCAGCTGTTCATTCAATCCATCTCGCTTGAGCCAGGCCTCCTGCCGCGTGATTTCGACTCCCAGGCCGACTTCAGCAGGATAATGAGTGGTGATCTCGGCGCCAATGCGATCCTTCAATGGACTGATTATTTTTCCGCGCGCGGTATAGTCTTCGGGGTTGGCGGAAAAGACCAGCATCACATCCAGCGGCAGGCGAACGGGATAGCCCTTAATCTGCACGTCGCCTTCCTGCATGATGTTGAAGAGGCCGACCTGAATCTTGCCGGCAAGATCGGGCAGCTCGTTGATGGCAAAGATGCCCCGGTTCGCGCGCGGTAGCAGCCCGTAGTGAATCGTCATCTCATCGCTGAGCAAGTGGCCGCCTTTTGCGGCTTTGATGGGATCGACGTCACCGATGATATCCGCGATGGTTACATCGGGCGTGGCCAGCTTCTCCACGAAGCGCGCGTCTCGCCCGATCCATTCGATGGCCGTCATGTCGCCATCAAGCCCGAGCGTCTGGCGGCCGTGCGCCGAGATGGGATGAAACGGATCGTCATTAACTTCAGAGCCGGCGATTACTGGGATCTTTTCGTCAAGCAGTTCGGCGAGCTGGCGTATGATGCGACTCTT
>DASXRU010000196.1:0-5918 GCA_036506395.1 Pyrinomonadaceae bacterium
AGGATGTAGCCGATAATGAATGGAATCAGGAGGCCGTGCGAATAGTTCTCGTCACTCCACCAATCGCGGCCAAGCTTCAAGAGCACCGTCGCATAGAGAAAAGCAAGAGCAAGGGAGATTACGAAAGGTTTGTAAAGGCTACGCCCGATGATGGCACTCATTTGGGTTTTCGCGGTGACCTGAGCTCCCAAAGGGCAACTTTAAGAGCGGAAGTCCAAACTGCAAGGTGACGATGTGCGTCAGGGGGGATAAAGGCCGAATGCGGAAGGTTTTCTAGAATCGGGCAATGTTTCGAGGAAATTGGAGCTAGGTCACGTGAACTGGACGCAGGGGCGCCGAAACTGGAATTGGGAATCCTGCGCGGCCTGACTTGCCCGAGGAAGGCTTAAAACAGAGTGTAGATAAACGGCGCCAGGGCCGAACCCTGGGCGAAGATCATTAATGCCCCCAACAGCAGCATCACAATGATTATTGGCAGCAGCCAAAATTTCTTTCGCTCCCGAAGAAACGCCCAGATCTCTTTTAGAAGTGACATACGATAAATGCTCGCTCAACACTTTTTGCGGCTTCGGGATAATACTACTTCAGAACGATCGCTCAAACTTTTCCCGCGTCTGCTTCGAGATCTTGCGCGGGATCCAGTAACTCGACTTAGCTATGCCACGACGGTTCAAAGGGTCGCGGCCAAACAGTCGCGAGATCAATCCGTAGGGGGTGATCGCGAGATAGAAGAGCAGAAACAGCAACACCCGGCTATTGATGTAGCCGAGTATCCCCGCCAGCTTCATCCACGCCACATGAAACTTCCGCGCCGCCGGAGGCACAAATGAGGCAATCAGCAGAACCAGCGCGGCGGTGCCGAGGACGGCCACTACGGTCAAACGGCCACGATGATAATTCCAGGCAGCCAGCAAGAGCAGCACCCCGGAAACGATCAGCGCCGTCTTTCGTGCCTGACTATTGGTAACTGACTTATTCGCTGTTGTCATATGAGTGCAACTGCCTGACCAGGCTCCAATTTGGAGTGCGGCGGCAAGCGAAGCGCGACGCCGCTTTGGATTGCGCAGCAAACAGGGATACTCGAGATATCCAAAGCGCCGTCGCCGCTTCGCTCTGCCGGCGCACTCCAAAGTAACTCAATCAAGCTGAAACTCTTCCTGCCACGCCACGTCATCGACGAACGAGCCTTCCTGCTGCTCGCTCTTTTGAATTACAAAGTCTTCCATCACCAGGCAATCCATCTCAGTGCGCATGAAACAGGTATAGGCCTGCTCAGGCGTGCAAACGATTGGCTCGCCACGCACGTTGAACGACGTGTTAACCAGCATGGGACAGTCCGTCAGTCTTCCAAACGCCGCGATCAAGTCGTAATAGAGCGGGTTGTCCTCGCGTCGCACCGTCTGCACCCGCGCGGAATAGTCCACGTGGGTTACCGCGGGAATCGTGGAGCGGGCCACGTTTAACTTCTCCATGCCAAACAACGCTTCTTCTTCCGCAGTCATGGCGCGGCGCAACTGCGATTTCACCGGCGCCACCAGCAACATGTAGGGCGAGTCGCAGTCCATCTCGAAGAAGTCGGCTACGCGCTCGCGTAGCACCGACGGCGCAAAAGGCCGAAACGATTCACGAAATTTGATCTTGAGATTCATCTGAGATTGCATGCGCGGACTGCGCGGGTCGCCGATGATGCTTCGCGCCCCGAGTGCTCGCGGCCCAAACTCCATGCGTCCCTGGAACCAACCGACAACCTTCTCTTCGGCCAGTAAACGAGCCACACTATCAATCAACGCAGAGGGATTTAGCCGTTGGTAACGCGCACCGATGCCGTCCAAATAATCCTGAATATCGTCACTGGTGAATTCCGGTCCCAGATAAGCCGCCTTCATGCCATCCTGACGGCCGCGGCAAACCGCTTCGACGTTGCGCTCGTTTCCCAGATACTGATACCAAACCGAAATGGCGGCGCCCAGCGAGCCGCCGGCATCGCCCGCCGCCGGCTGAATCCAGACATTTTCGAAGGGACCTTCACGCAGGATGCGGCCGTTGCCGACGCAGTTCAGCGCCACTCCCCCCGCCAGGCAAAGATTCTTTTCGCCGGTTTCTTTGTGCACGTGTCGAGCCATTCGCAGCATAGCGAGTTCGACTACTTCCTGGATCGATCGTGCCAGATCCATGTGCCTCTGCGTCAACAGTGCCTCGGGTTTGCGGGCTGGCCCATCAAACAATTCATCAAACCTGGCGTTGGTCATCGTCAGACCCTGACAGTAGTTGAAGTACTTCATGTTCAGGCGAAGTGAACCATCATCGCGCAGGTCCACCAGCTCCTGGAGAATCTTTTCGACGTAACGCGGCTCGCCATATGGTGCCAGGCCCATCACCTTGTACTCGCCCGAATTAACTTTGAAGCCGGTGTAATAAGTGAACGCGGAATAAAGCAGACCAAGCGAGTGTGGGAAATGCAATTCGCCAAGTAAGTGCAATTCGTTGCCCCGGCCGTAACCGTAACTGCTGGTGGCCCATTCGCCGACGCCATCCATTGTCAGCACCGCGGCGGATTCGAACGGCGAAGGAAAGAATGCGCTGGCCGCGTGCGACTCGTGATGCTCGGTGAAGAGCACCTTGCCTTTGTAGCCGCATTCTTTGGCAACCTGCTCGCGAATCCAAAGCTTTTCGCGCAGCCAGAGCGGCATCGCCATAAGGAACGACCGTATGCCGCTGGGCGCGTAGTCCAGATAGGTTTCCAATAAGCGTTCGAACTTCAGGAGTGGCTTGTCGTAGAAAGCGACGAGGTCAACTTGTTCGCCGGTGATGCCGGCATAACGCAAACAAGAATCTACTGCGCTGCTGGGGAAGCGATGATCGTGCTTCTTGCGCGTGAAGCGTTCTTCCTGCGCCGCGGCCACAATCTCGCCGTCGCGCACAAGACACGCAGCGGAATCATGATAGTAAGCAGAGATGCCCAGTATGTACGTCATTTGCCTGAGACCGATCGGCGCAGAACTGAGAGCCTATCCAAGCAGGCAGCAGTCAGTCAATCCGTCGGGCCGGCAAACACCGGTATCTGCTGGTGTCTCTGTCGCATGAGTTGTCTAGGGAGTTCGTCATCCAACTGGCGCAAAGAAAAGGGCGACCCGACTATGGGTCACCCTCTTCAACCTTCTCGCCAATCTTTGGCAGTGTTAATTAATGGTTACTGTTGGAGCATTGCTCCTTTGACCGGCGACGATCAGGCTCAATTCCACCGTGCCCACGCCTTTCAATTCTGTTGGTATGACGACAATGATCTGATCAAGGCCAGGCAGCCTGCCATCCGCGCCGGCAAATTCAACCGGTAGCCGAATGATACGACCATCGCTGGTGCGCGCTTCGACCACGACTGACTCTGCCAGGTTCGCGATCATACCGAGGCCCAGCTTAACGTCGTTAGCAGCGTTTGTATTGGGAGCTCCGTTACTGATGCCGCTGGCTAATATCAAGAGGCGAGTTTGTTTGTCCGCAGTCAGGTTTTGCGTCGTCGTTAGACTGAAAGGTCCAGGCATCAGTGTAGCTGCGTTTACTACAGAGGCTTCACCGATCCCGCTTCCGTTGATCGTAAAGACGCCCGGCACGATCCGCGCTATCGTGGTCATGCCGCGCGAGACGTAACCCTCTTGCAAAGTCACAATGACCTCGGCATTACCAACCGGCACGTTGGCCGGGACGTAAAAGGAAATCCTGGATGGCGAAACAGAGACTAAAGGCGCCGCCTGCCCGTTGATGGCGACGCTAACACCACCTAGCTCGTAAGGCAGAGTTCCTGAGGAAGACAATGTCGCATTAGTTGTCTGCAGGGCCAGGGGACTCTGATTCGGATCACCGAGAATTGTGCCGAGACTTGCGGGTGCTAGAACAGGAGCAAAGCTCGCACTCGATAGAGTGTCCGCTGGTCCTATCACTGCCGGGCTGGCAACTGCAAACGCGTGCTCCCCAAGAGACGATTCGGCAGAGCTTCCGGTCATGAGGCTCGTCGCACGAGAGAGATGATAAGCAACGATCTGCAAACGGTTTTGCATTCCCGTGTCATGACCACCTATCGCCGCCAACGCTCCCGCACCGCGGGTGAAATAGAGTGAAGTTCGGAGCTCGCGGTCTATTTCGTCCGCTGAACTGAACCTGCTGAATTCTGAGAGAAATACTGAATAAGCCTGGCCGATTCCATTTACGAGTGACGTTATCTGCGCTTCACTTGTATCAGATGACGCCGCCAAACTGGTTGCGAGTGTGGACGCCGATGACACCAAAGCGACTGAGGTGGGCGGCGCTGGAGTTGGCGTCGGAGTAGGGCTGGGACTTGGAGTTGGGCTCGGAGTTGGAGTTGGGCTAGGGCTGGGACTCGGGGTTGGCGTGGGTGTGGGAGTAGAGGTGGGAGTGGGTGTTGGAGTTGGAGTTGGATCTGGCGAGCCTTGCAGCCGCCAGACGAGGTAGCGACCGGAAGCGCGATAGTTCATGTCATAGTCTTTGCCCTTGCCTGAGCCGGCCAGAGCATGGATGCCATCTACCTGGTCACCATAAGACGAGTCAAACACGTCGTCGCCCATCTGTTTGTACAACGGGTCGCCGGTGATGAAGTAGGCATAGCCGAAAGCGTGGTGAATCGTTGAGTTCAAGTGGCGCCTGACGGCCACACTGTCGTCACCGCAATTCGCCAGGCCGCAGGCCACCGTCTGCGGGCTGGGCGGACTATATTTGTTTGGTTCAGACACAGTGCCACCGCCCCAGTAATAGAAGAACGATCGCCACTTGTAAGGAGGAAGATTGGTAACCGGGTCGTTCTTCTCAAAAGCATCGTTGTAAAGATGGCGCACTGCCCGCGTCAGTTGGTTGACCAGGTTCGTCTTAACGTTCGCGTTCCCCGTCAATTGGTGCAGCAATACTACTGACTCCAGATAGAGCCCTACCATGAACGGCTGTTCTACATCGCGATTCTGACTGGTAGGATCTGGCCCATCATCCACATTCCAGCGCCATGACCCATCCGCGCGCTGCAACCGGCCAAAGAAGTTCACCGCCGTATCCTCAACCTGCGCCAGATAAGTGGCTCGTTTCGTCGCCCCGTCCGTGCCTGTCCCCGTGCTTGCCTTCAGGGTCCCGTTACCATAAAGCGCATAACTGTCGGGCAACACCTTGGCCATCATCACCGCATAGAGTTGCGCGTAACCATCCTCGCGAATGTCGTAGTAGAGCGTGGAATTGTTCTTGCGCAGGTAAACCCAAGCGGCGTATGTACCGCTTACTTCCCGCTCCAGGTAGTCCCACATCTCCGGCCGCCCGTCCAGGGCTCGCAGCATCAGTCCCGCGAGGGCCAGGGAGCGCGGGGGTAGATGGTTGGGACCGCCAGTGACGGTGCCGTCTCCAATCCATTGCGAGTGCCAGAAAGCATCCGCCGTTTTGCGGGCATACTCCAGAAATCGCACATCTCCCGTGCGGTAGTAGTTGATGTACTGCACCAGGGCCGTGTCGTAATAGTTATCAAGGTAGTAACGGTCAGCATTAGAGCCCCAGTCCGGATCCGGATAATAAGTATCCGCCACCGTGTTGCTGACGGTCCCATACGGCCACGGCGCCGTCAGCGTCAGCCGCGTGTCTGACTCCACTGACTTCACCTGCACACTTCGCGCCACTCCACCTGCATCACGTATCCTCAGCCGCCCGTTATAGTCCGGCGCCGCTCCGTTTGCATCGATATCCCGAGTGAAGCCTGTGTCCACACCGGTCACAGCCGTACTGCCGGACGTGATACTGATTCGGCCGGCTATGACGTCATCCCAGGCGCCCGACTGAGAGTTGAGGGTCATCGGCCCGAAGGGCGCGACACGAGGAAACCGATCGCCCAGCGTGATTCCCATCGAGAGCGCTGTTGCATCGAACCAGGGAGCTGG
>DASXRU010000197.1:0-4695 GCA_036506395.1 Pyrinomonadaceae bacterium
GCTCCCGCCGCTCGCGTCCAACGATTTGTTCGGCGCGCTGCGTCAGAAGTGCTGGACCGGCCTTTTTTCGAATGGCCAAGTTGTTTCCAAATCAACGGACCGTATCGGGAAGAAGCTGACCTTGCTTCATGCGGATGCTGATTCGGCGAGTACATTCGAAATCCGTGGTCGGGTCACACGATAGGGCAAGAAGGCTGGCCTCGTAGCCTGGCGCCAACCGACCAATTTGACGCTTTGGGAATATCAGCTGCGGCGTTGTTCGCGACCACATCACGAGCAAGGTGCGGGCGTCGAACACGCCGAGGCGCTTCAGATAGAAGGCTTTGCTGACCGCATCTTCGAAGAGATCGGGTCCAATCGCGATCGGAACTCCGTGACGCATGAGCGTTTGGAGACTGCGCCGCTGAATTTGTTTTGCACGCTCGAGTTGGGCGGTGTCAGCTTGTGCCGCCGCGCCTGAGAGCCAGGGTTTTGGTGCAGCCAACCGCTCGGCAAGCCACGCGGTCGCCACGACAGCCGCGCTTTTCTTTTTGGCAAGAGTTGCGTCAGCGTCCGTGATTTCATAGCGAAGTGGATCTTCGTCCGCCTTTGGGGCAAGTCCCGGAAGATGTGCCACGATGTCAACACCCGCGGCCACTGCGACACGAAAATCGGCGGCAGTCTCGACGTGGGCGGCCACCCGTAATTTGCTACGATGCGCTCGGGCAACAATTGCCGGCACAAGAGCAGGGTCCAAACCCTTGTCATCAATAGTAGTCGTGCTTCGCCGGCGTTCCTCAAAGTGTTCGGTATCGAGTAGGAAGATCTTGATAATGTCCGGCTTGCTCGCCACGATAAGCGGCCACTTTTTCTGCAAGTCGGCGAGAGTGTCGATGACAAAGTAAACGTCGCCCTCCGCGGTGTGGCTTTTGAGTAGGCGCGACCAATTTGTTCCGAGGGAATCCCAGGAATAGCCGTTGGCGGTGACCTCGGCCGAGAGTATCGGATGCCCAAGCGTCGCCGTCAGGCCCGCGTCGGCATAGGCCACGTCCATGCTCCACGGCTTGTTGACCTTATCCGCGACTGACCGTTTGCCCTTAATCGAATTCGTTAGAGAAAGCCCGTAAAAGATTCCGTCGCGGAGATTCGTCTCGACGACATTCGCGATCGTTTTTGGATTGTCGTAGGCGTGACTGTGGGCATCGCCGAAGGGAGGAACGACATACAAGTTCCCAAGTTCGATTACCCTGTCGATGCGTGACGGCCGTCTCTTCTGAAACACACCATCTACCACATACAGCTTTTTGCGCACAAAGGCTGTCCCCTCAAACCACCATCCGCCGGTGAACTCATAATTCGGACGCATCTGTGCATAGGCTGGTAACAGCGACAGGCTACCGAATAATAATGCGAAAGTGGCAACCGCCAATAATTTTTTCATTGTACAAACTCAGTACCAATAAAACATTGCCGCTGTTCTAAGGTGTTAGTGTCGCCCCAATGACTTTCGTTGCACAAAAGATCCGAAGCGCCGAACGGTGGAGTTGACGCGGCGGCGCGAATTCACGAACGCATCGCCGGATCAGTCAAGTTACAAAACACGCTTCCGCCGCTCGCGTCCAGCGATTTGTTCGACGCAGCATTGAAGGGACGACATGGTTCAGATATGGTCATCACCGACGCGCGTCGCCATGCTTTTCGATCCAGTTAGTCATCATATCCAAGTATCCGGCCGCCAATACTGGCCAGTGATTTTGATCATTAGGCTTGGGCCAGACAAGGAGAGCGTGATCGGCATTAGGAAACACCTTAATAGTAAGATTTTTATTTCCAGCTCTCCCGAGCCCTTTCTGGTAATTGGCCTTTGTCTCTGCGACCGGCGTGAACGTGTCCAACTCTCCAAAGATAGCTAAGACCGGGCACTTCACTTTTTCCAGAGCCGGCATTGGGTCGTAGCCCATTTCTAGCTTCCAACTTGGGACTATGTCTTCCAGTTTCGTTGCCGGCTGCGCACGAGCGAGCCATTTCTTGTCGCGGGCGTTTTGCGTCGCAGCCTGGAGCCGGTCCCAACCTTCGCCCCCAGTGCGCGCCACTTCCCACTTTAGATTCATATAGGTGATGGCCGCAGCAATATCAGTTTCGGAAAAGCCGTCACGTCGCATTTGTGCTTCCGCCTGATATGTTACTTGTTGATATGGCGCGACGCCGGCGCCCGAGACGTTGATGATGAAGGCGACATCATTCGAAAGAGAGGCCGCCAGCGGGGCGACGATGCCCCCATGACTTCTACCATACAGTCCGACGCGCTTCGGATTGACTTCGCCTCGGCTTTGCAAGTAGTGAATCCCGGCCAGCGCTTCCGCTGCAAAGTCATTAATACTCTCGTCTCGGTAGTCGCCTCCTGAACTTCCGGTGCCGCGCTTATCGTACACGAGAGTCACAATCCCCTGACGCGTGAAGTGGTCGGCGTAGAACCATTCGCCATCACGATCCACTGCGCCCGAGCCTTGCATAATGAAGAGGGCGGGATGCTTACCCTTTGTAAGCGGCAATCTCAACGTCCCGACAAGTGTAACGCTGCTGCTTTGGAAGCGTATCTCTTCTTCTTTGTACGGTAGTGGAGCAGCAGGTTTTCGTTTCAGATAGAAAGGATCGGTGTGCCCGCCAGTCGGAGACGGAACCTTGCCTGAAATTGTGTCCCCTTGAAGTTCGCCGTCAAAGAGCAAACCCGTAGGCAATCTGAATTTCACGCTAGGCGCGGCGTAAGCGACCCTTAGCGGCCAGTTGAGGGCTGCGGAAGCGAGTAGGGTGAAAGTCCCCTTAAGGGCGCCATCTGTCGTAAAGTCAACCGCGATCTTCAACTCGCCAGATGGTTGGTTGATTGCACCTTCCCAATGTCCGTTAAGTTCACTTTCCTTCGCACCCAATGAAGTGGCGCATAAAGCGCCAAATATGAGCGAGAACAGGCCGATCATTACCAGTCTTTTTTTCACGTAACTCTCACTTTCTAGTTTCCCCTGAGATCTTATTGACGCCCTATTCGCTGCTAGTGTTAGCACGATGTGTCATTCGCGTACGAAATTGTGCGAAGCGTCGAACGTCAGAGTTGACGCGGCGGCGCGAATTCAATCCACCATCGCCGGACGAATTATGATGCGAAACACGCCCCCGCCGCTCGCGTCCAACGATTTGTTCTATGAAAGGGCTGTCAAGAGAAAAACATATTCTTAGTGACTGTCTCTTCGTTTCTGTGACAGCCAACCCCTAACCACATTCGCATCGTGGCATAGCCTACCGCTGGGGCCGGTTTGTTGTCACTGGCTTTGCCGCGATGGTGCCAGAAGATTTTCAGCGCTGATGGTGGTCACCTCCGAAAGATGCCAACCATGGTTCTATCCGAGACTCAGTGGCCTATCGCTATCTCTGGTTAGACGAGGAGGCATACGGTTAAGCGTGGTCCTCAGCCGTTTCGGCATCTGCAGACTGGGACACAAATCGTTTTGATACTGCTCCTCGAACTCATCATCTCGCCGCTCGCCGCCAGTGCTCAGCATCCGACTCATCACGGCTATGCTGCTTGCAGCATCACTTTCTCGACTGTAAAGCTCTCGCTGCTTTTCCAAACTGCCAACACCGTCGCCGCGAGTTTGCGAGCCAGCGTCAGCCGCGCCAGCTCGGCGCGAATGCCGGCCGTCACCAAGCGTTCGTAGTATTCGCGGTAAGCATCACTGTGAGCCGCCCCCAGCGCCGCCGCTTTGAAAACTGACTTGAGCCGATGATTGTAGTTCCGATTGAGCCCGCGATTCTGCGCTGCCAGGCGACGCTTTTGCATCCGGTTATTTACCAACCGATAGTCATCACTGCTGCGAGTCACCACGGCCAGCCCGATATAAGACCAGAACTGACGCTTGGTGCGAAACCGATGCGGAGTGCCGACCGTGGCGATGATCTGAGCGATGCGTACCGGACCCAACTCAGGAATCTGCTGCAAGAGTTTAGTTACCGCCTGCTGCCGACTCTCTTTGAGCATCGCCCGCTTGGCTTCACGTCGCAGTAGTTGCAGTTGATCCAGTTGGCGATAGAGCAACTCTGCCCGCGTACGCAACCCGGCGCTTTCAATCTGGCGCAGCCACAACTCTCTCTGACTGGCCTGGTAAACCGCGCGCCCGCTGGGGCGCACTCCCCGTCCGCGATAGATCGCCTTAATCCGGTTTTTTACTCGGCTCGTATCTGCTACCAGACATTCGTAACTGCGCACCAACTCTTTCAACGTGCGCATCCCTTGCTCACCATGATAGACCGGCCGCAACATCCCCACGCGCAGCAACTGCGCCAGCTTGCGCGCGTCTGCCCGATCGCTCTTATTCCCTGATTTCAGCAGGTGATTGTGGTGCGGATTGCAGACTACTAACTTGGTGACGTGAGGGCGAATGATGTCGTACAACCACGCAGCCTGAGTTCCTTCTTCAAAAGTGACGTGCACTTCACCCCTTAGTCCTTTGAGAAAATCGATGATCGTCTGAGCTTTTGTCTCGACCAGCGATTCGCTGGTTAGCTTGCCCTGCTCGTTGATTACCGCGAGGGTAGTGCTTGCCTGATGCACATCCATCCCTACATAATGCTTTCTCATAAGGGCGCTCCTTTGTGGTCTGCTTTGAAGTCTTAGATCAACTCCAAGCTACCACCCGAGGGGTGCCCTTTCATATACCGTTATGC
>DASXRU010000198.1:0-6941 GCA_036506395.1 Pyrinomonadaceae bacterium
AGCTCAACCGTGGTGATGCGTCGGACTCCATCGTTGGGTGTTTGGGTCGGGGTTGCGTTTGCCCCTCCGGCGAGCCTGGTCTTTGCTTTGTTCAAATCATTTGAATTACACGCCACCAGCAGCGCAATGACGAGCGCTGTGAAGAAGTAAATAAGAAGCCGCATTCGTTAACCTCCGCTTACGTTCCTGGCCAACAGTAACTTAAACAGTAACACAGCGAGCCGGACCTCGTACAAACGGGCATAGCCGAGCTCGCAAATTAACCGCCGACTATGTTTATCATTTTCGAGTAAGCATCGCAAAAGATTGCGCCGGGCCGGGCACCGTAAAAATCTTCCGAAAAACGCCGCCTCTATGCTATAGAAGACATCATTCAAACCCCCAGGACGGTTCATAGGCAAGGACAGCAGGACTCCATCCTGACGAGGAGAAGTGCACAAGTGCAAAGACTGAATTGGTATTCGCCAACCCTCGTCTGGCTAACCGCACTGTCGGTCACCGGCAGTTTGGGTCACCGAGCGCGCGCGCAATCCGCACAGCCAGTGCGCGACGACAGGCAAATCTGGAGCGACGTGCAGTTCGCGGTGCCCCTTAACAAGGAGGTTGATTTTGTGCTGAGCGGCACGCTGCGTATAGGCCGCAACATGACTCGTCCTGTTGACGAGCGCATAGGCATGGCCTTCGCCTTTAAAGCGGGCAAATACCTGACCCTTACTCCGGGTTACACATACATCAGGACACAGCCGACCAGGGGCAAAAACCTTTCTGAGGATCGGCTTAGTTTTGCCGCCACGCTTAAGGCACCGGTGGGAGAGTTCACACTCACCGACCGCAACTTGTTCGAGCGGCGCTATCGCCACGCGCAGGGTGTCAGCACCCGCTATCGTAACCGGCTACAGATTGAGCATCCCTTCAAACTCGGTGCTACACAGCTCACCTGGTTCGTTGCGGATGAAGTCTTCTACGATTGGAGCTTCAATGACTGGGTGCGCAATCGTTTCACCATCGGCGTGAGCCGGAAGTTCAACAAACATTTCACCGGCGACCTGTACTATCTAAGGCAGAACGACGGACATAGCTCGCCCGGAGACATTCACGTGATTGGCACGACGCTTAGGTTTCGACGTTAAGGATGAGGACCGTCGTCTGCTGCTCCATTTTGGCTGAGCCACCCAGGAGCTTGTGATGAAGAGAGAACACGCTGGCAAACAAACCAGGCGAGGAAGAAATGTTGCGCCTGCCGTTATGGCCGGAATGCTGTTAGCCCTCGTATTCGGCGCCAGTTGTTTGCCCAGGTCACCAACTAACACGGGCTCCAGTCGCACCATTACTGTCTATGGCTTCTCCGTAATGAAAGAGTCGCTTGAGAAAGCGATCTTTCCGGCCTTCGCCGCAAAATGGCAACAGGAGCACAACGAACAGGTACGATTCACTTCATCGTTTGCCGGCTCAGAGACTGTCACGAATCAGATCCTTCAGGGCGTCGGGGCAGATATTGCCATCTTGTCCATCGAGCGTGACGTGGACCGCCTGGTCCAGGGCCACGCAGTCACCTCCGATTGGCACGCATTACCCAATAACGGCATCGTCAACAAGACGCCGTTCGTGATTCTGGTTCGCAAAGGGAATCCAAAAGGCATCCGCGACTTCGGCGACCTCGCTAAGCCGGGGCTGAAGATAATTCATCCCGATCCGGTAAGCTCGGGCGGAGCGATGTGGTCCGTGCTGGCAATCTATGGCTCTGAATTAATCAAGTCGGAAAAAGAAACGGGCCAACGTGACGCCGCGCGCGCACAGCAGATGCTCAAAGCAATTTGGCGCAACGTCATTTCAACACCCGGGTCGGCGCGCGAGGCGCGCACTCAGTTCGAGCTGGGTCAGGGCGACGCTCTCGTTACCTACGAGCTGGATGCATTGTTGATGAAAAAGGCGGGCGCCGCCGTTGAGATAGTCGTTCCAGAGGCCACCATTTTCAGCGAACATCCGGCAGCCGTTATTGACCGCAATGTGACGGCAGACGAACGCCCGGTGGTTAATGCGTTCATGCAGTATTTATGGAGCGATGACGCCCAGCGGGCATTCGTGCAATATCACTTCCGCTCAATTACCAATGAAGCTTTCAACGAAGCGGACAAAGAATTTGCCCAGATCAAGATGCCCTTTACGGTCAGCGATTTGGGCGGTTGGTCCAAAGCTTATCCTGAAATCATCGAGCATGTGTGGCGTGACCAGGTTAAGGGCGGCAAATAACTAGTATAGTATTTCGAAAAATCTGTACCGGCCGGTACGCCCCCGCGTTTTATGAACGAAAAATGGCTTTGAGTTTCCAGTAGCAATCAAGTTGCAGATGAATTTCCTGTAGAAGCCTCATCATGCACTATTCATCATTGATCGCTTTTTTGAGCTTATGCGGGTAGGCCTTACAACTTTGCGTCATGTGCGTGGCTTTGATGTGGTACGGCCGCTGAGCATCGGGACCGTGATCGCGATCATGTTGCCACTGGTATTGTTGCCGCTGGCCTCGATTTTCATCTACGGCACGAGCAAAGGCCTGGGAAGTTTCTGGGCCGCGTTGTCGGCGCCAGAGGCAGTATTCGCGCTCAAGCTTTCAATGGTGACGAGCTTCTGGGCTACGGCTTTCAATGTCGTTTTCGGGCTCTTCGCGGCCTACGTGCTATCGCGCTATGACTTTCTGGGGCGCACGGCGGTGATCGTGACAATCTCGCTGCCGACTGCGATTCCCACGGCTGTGGCAGGATTTGCTTTGCTCTTGTTGTGGGGGCCGTACGGCACGCTGGGCCGATTGATGGTGCCACAGGGCCCGCAGCTGATGTTTACCGCCTGGGCCATCATCCTGGCCAACATCTTCGTGACTTTCCCTCTGGCTTTTGGGGTAATCAAACCGGTCTTTGATACGATGAGCCTGTCGCTGGAAGAGGCTTCGGCGACTATCGGCGCGACGCGCTGGCAAACCTTCTGGCATGTCACGCTCCCCAGCCTGCGCGGCGCAATTGTCTCTGGGGCGCTGTTGACGTTCGCGCGCGCGGTCGGTGAGTTTGGCTCGACCATTCTCGTTTCTGGTAATCTGGCCATGCACACACAGACCGCGCCGCTTTACATCTTTGCCAAGTTCAACGAAGGGCAGATCGAAGCCGCGAATGCCATCGCCATTGTGCTGGCATTGTTCTCATTCGTAATCTTCAGCATACTGTTTTTTGCACGCGATTGGCTCGATGTTGAATGAGCAGAGGTCGGAAGTCAGAGGTCAGAGGTCGGATGTCAGAGATCAGAGGTCAGAGTTCGGATGTCAGGAGTCGGAGAGTCAGAAGAGCTGGCCTCCGACCCGACCTCTGATCTCTGACCTCTGACCTCTGGTAATGATGATGCAACCAAAAGAGGCCGCTATTTCCGGAACTGATAATCCACACAAGTCCGTGTCGGCCGAGAAATTTGCCCGTCCCGAACCCGCGGCGAGTGTCCGTGGTGTCAGCAAGATGTTCGGCAAGACGGTGGTGCTCGAGGATATTGATTTCGACGTGGCCGAAGGAGAGTCAGTGGTATTGCTCGGCGCTTCGGGCAGCGGCAAAACCACCATCCTGCGCATTATCGCGGGTTTGGAAGAACCCAATACGGGGCGTGTCATTCTGCACGGCAAGGACGTAACTGAGTTGCCGGCGCGCGAGCGCGGAGTTGGCGTAATCTTTCAGAGCTACGCGCTTTTCCCCCGCATGAACGTTGAAAAAAATATTACCTACGGGCTTCGCATCCGCCACCGGCCGCGCAAAGAGATCAAAGAGACGCTGGACCGGCTGATCGAGTTGGTGAAGTTAGGAGAACATCGCAAGAAATATCCTTCGCAGCTTTCCGGCGGCCAGCAGCAACGTGTGGCTATTGCGCGAACGCTCGCTTACAAACCGCAAGTGTTACTTTTCGACGAACCTTTCGGCGCGCTCGACGCGCAGACGCGCGTGCACCTGCGCCGGGAAATTCACGCCCTGCTCAAGCAGGTCAAAGTTCCCGCTATCTTTATCACGCACGATCAGGAAGAGGCGCTCGAGTTGGGTGATCGCATTGCCGTGATCAATGCCGGCCGCATCGAGCAGATTGGCACTCCCGACGAGGTTTACAACAAGCCGGAGACTGAATACGTTGCGACTTTTCTGGGAGCTGCAAATCTGCTGCTCGGTGTCGTCACTCGCGGCGCAGTAGAAATCGGCGCGGCCACGATCCCGGCGGAAGAAGAGACCCTGCGCTTTCGTGAAGGACAGGCAGTCAAGCTCGTCTTTCGTCCCGAAGACGTTCATCTTAGTCCCCGGGGCACGATGCCGGAAGGCTGCCGTCGTCTGGCCAATGGAATTATCGAGCAGATAAGTTTCGTCGGAGCCTACGAGCGATTGACGCTGCGGCTGGATCTTACCGCGCGCCAGCCGACCGAAAGCGAGCCGCCGCTTTATGATGTCACCATCACCACGCTGGAAAAACGAACCGGCATTCCAGTCGTGGTTACGCGGCCAAAGCCTGAAGCCAGCGCCATGCGATTGAAAGTCGGCGATCGCGTGGCCATAGGCCTCACGGCCTTTCGCGTCTTGCCAAACTACGCGCTGGCCACAGAACGCGCCAGTCGCATTGTGCTCTTCAGGAAATAGCGAAAAGCGATGAGGGAACTTCCCGTGTATTCGGACCAGAGCCACCCAGTCCAGTGGGCCAAGGTCGTCGATCACACGCGTTGCATTGGCTGCCATGCCTGCACCACTGCGTGCAAATCAGAAAACGAAGTTCCACTTTCCGTAACCCGGACCTACGTAAAGCACGTTGACGTGGGCGTGTTTCCCCAGGTGCGTCGCGCCCATCAGGTAACGCGCTGCAACCAATGCGCGCACGCGCCATGCGTCGTAGCATGCCCGACGACTGCGATGTTCAAGCGCGCCGACGGCATCGTCGATTTCGATAAATCGATTTGCATCGGTTGCAAGGCATGCATGGCTGCCTGCCCCTACGATGCGATCTTCATAAATCCCGAAGATCACTCGGCGGAGAAGTGCAATTTCTGCGCGCACCGCATCGACATGGGACTCGAGCCGGCTTGCGTCGTGGTCTGTCCCACGCAGGCTATTCTGATTGGTGACATGAACGATCAGGAATCGTACGTGGCGCAGATCATTAATCGCGAGGCGGTCACGGTACGCCGTCCGGAAAAAGAAACCTTGCCGAAGCTATTCTACAAGGGCGCGCACCAGGCCACGCTCGATCCGCTGGCGGCACGACGGCCCGAAGGCGGGCTCTTCATGTGGAGTGAACAGCAGACAGGCGCGTCGCAAGTGGTTTCCGGCAACCCGAATTACAACAACACGTCCGCCGCCGCCCTGTTGAGTTATGACGTGGCGCACTCGATTCCCTGGGATTGGAAAGTCAGTCTTTACACATGGACCAAAGGCATTGCGGCCGGAGTTTATCTGGTCGCTTCGCTGCTGGTGTTGTTTGGTTTCACAGGCCAGGATAATTGGTTATGGCTGGAGGGAACGCCCGTTGTCTCCGGCATCTTTCTAGCTATTACCGGCGGGCTGTTGATTTGGGACCTGGAACATCCCGCACGCTTTTACATGATATTCACGCGACCTCAGTGGCGCAGTTGGTTGGTTAAGGGTGCTTTCATCATCGCAGGATATACCCTTGTGTTAGCGCTTCATTTTCTCGCCAGTTTGACGGGCTCGAGATCGCTTCAGAGTTGGTTGATGATTCCGGGAATCCCCCTGGCAATCCTGACAGCGGTTTACACGGCTTATCTTTTCGCGCAGGCAAAGGCACGGGATATGTGGCAGAACCCTTTGTTGCCACCGCATCTGCTGGTCCAGGCGCTGCTCTTAGGTTCAGCTGTCCTGTGGCTCTTCTACTGGGCCAGTCAAGGGCAGCCGCTGTCACATTGGGTGCTCGATCTTTCATTACCCTTCCGTTGGATCCTGGCCTGCTCATCTTTGCTTCATCTGTCGATGGTTTGGGGAGAAGTCTCGCTAACGCACCCGACGGCGCATGCGCGTCTGGCGGTTTGGGAGATGGTACGGGGCCGCTACCGCAGCGACTTCTGGATTGGGATCGCGTTGTCGATAATTGGCGCGTTGCTTCCGTCGCTCGCTATCTTAGGTCTATTGGATGTTTCCTTTGCCGTCGGCGGTGCGCCGCTGGCGCTGGTTGGTATGGCCCTCTACGAACACGCTTACGTTCAGGCGGGCCAGTCAGTGCCGCTGGCGTAGCTTGTGTCAGTTGAACACGGGTCTTTGAATACTTGCAGTCAGGAAGGGGGCATGCCCCCGCTCTTGAGTTAGTTCTAACTCCTGAAGCCCAAGCCTGCAAAGACAGCAGGGGCAGGCCCCCTTCCTGACTGCAAGTGTTCCTAGAAGAGTCTGAAGACCTGGTTGGAAAAGAATGGGATCTGAAGACCAAAATAAGCGGGTCAATGCAGCCCGCGAAGAAACCGAAGCTCGCGGCGAGACTTACTATCCGGGCCCCAGCCGAATTCATCTCGCTGCCTATCCGCCCAAAGAGCGTTGGGATGATTGGACCGAACTTGATTCGCGCGCATGGCCCAAACGGAAAGAGCGCAACTATTCACTCGTACCCACCACCTGCTTCAACTGCGAATCGGCGTGCGGCTTGCTCGCGTACATCGACAAGGTCACCGGTGAAGTACAGAAGTTCGAGGGCAATCCCGAGCATCCCGGCTCGCGCGGGCGCAACTGCGCCAAAGGCCCGGCCACACTGAACCAGATAACCGATCCCGACCGCATTCTCTATCCGTTGAAGCGAACGGGAAAACGCGGCGAAGGAAAGTGGGAACGCGTCGGCTGGGAAGAAGCGCTCGACGACATCGCATTACGCATACGCAAAGCGATCGTGGAAGAGCGGCGAAACGAGATCATGTATCACGTCGGTCGTCCCGGCGAAGA
>DASXRU010000199.1:0-30426 GCA_036506395.1 Pyrinomonadaceae bacterium
ACCGCCTCTTCCTGTAGAAACTCTTCAACGGGTATCTAACGCTCTGGGCCGTGCTCGTCTTAGAGCTCAACGCATGGAGTAGCTCAATGCGAATTGGATGAGAACCAACAGGTTCGGCTAAAACGAGGGGACGTTAATAGACCATTTCTGACCATAAGTCAACAAGAAATCTTGCATGGAGCTTCGAATTAATTCTCTTAACGGCATTGGGTTCTGACTTAAATAACTCGATAGGTTTCTTTGAGAATCGGTATTTTCTCATTACTATGGTGGCGTCTCGAGCTTAACTATCCGCCAGGGAAGTCTGGAGCACTTTTGCTTCCAATTTTTGGCTGGTTCAGGGAATCTAAAACACATGCCTAAGTTCTTTGTCACTGGCGGAGCCGGTTTCATTGGGTCCGCGTTCGTTCGCCTTCTGCTGGATGAGTTTCCCAACGGCGAGGTTATTAACTTTGACGCCTTAACTTACGCGGGAAACCTGGACAACCTCGAGGGCCTGGATGAGGACCGCCATGGTTTTGTGCGTGGCGACATTGCGGATCCAGTAGCTGTTTTGGAAGCCCTCGCCGAAGACTGTGATGCGGTCATCAATTTTGCAGCCGAGTCGCATGTGGACCGCAGCATTGTCAACGCCGCGGAGTTTCTGCGCACGAATATTCTGGGGGCCCAGGTGCTGCTGGACGCAGCGCGAGCCCGCCGTGTCAGGCGCTTCATTCAGGTCTCAACTGACGAAGTGATGGGCAGCTTGCCGGAGAATGAAGATGCGTTCTTTACGGAGAATTCTCCTTTTGCGCCCAACAGTCCGTATGCCGCTTCCAAAGCCGCTGCCGAGCACCTAGTTAGAGCCGCCCACGAAACTTTCGGACTGGATACGGTGATCACTCGCTGCGGAAACAATTATGGCCCACGCCAGTTTCCGGAAAAATTTCTGCCGCTGGTACTATCTAACACGCTCAATGACGAACCAATTCCGCTTTATGGTGACGGTCAGAATGTTCGCGATTGGATCTATGTTGACGATCACTGTCGCGCAATCCTGTTGGCGCTGGAGAAAGGAACGCCGGGCTCAACATATAACATAGGGGCCCGAAACGAGCGGCGTAACCTCGATGTTGCCTGGTCAGTATTGGACGCTCTGCAAAAACCTCGTTCACTGATTCGCTTTGTCAAAGACCGTCCCGGCCATGACCGGCGCTATGCGATCGATCCGGCGAAAACCGAGACCGAGCTCGGGTGGCGTCCCCTGGAGACCTGGGACAGCGGCCTGCACAAAACGATTCACTGGTATCAGGAGAATACCGATTGGATTAGTCGCGCGCGCAGCGGCGCTTATCGGGAATTTTACGCGCGCCAATACGGGATGGAGGCCGGCAAAGCGTGAAGGTGCTGGTAGCTGGAGCGCGCGGTATGGTCGGCCGTGCGGTCGCACATCATTGCGCGGAGTCGGGCGACGAGGTGTTGCCTTTTGATCATGAAAGCCTGGACATCACCGACAACGACCGGGTAAGGCAATGCCTGGATCGAGAACGCCCGGAAGTGATCATCAACTGTGCAGCCTGGACGGATGTTGACGGTTGCGAGATCGATTCGGAACGCGCCTTTGCAGTGAACGCTCTTGGCCCGGAAGTGCTGGCGAAAAACTGTCGCCGCATCGGCGCCTGCTTGATCACAATTTCAACTGACTATGTGTTCGACGGTAACAAGGATGGGTTCTACGATCAGCGCGATGATCCAAATCCAACCAGTATCTACGGAGCAGCGAAGCTTGAGGGCGAGCGGCGCGCGCAACGCGCCTGCGCCCGCACCACGGTTGTACGCAGCGGCTTCATCTTCGGCACAGGCGGCCGTAATTTTCTCAGCACCGTGATCGATCGCGGGCGGCATGATGAACCATTGATGGCCATTACGGACGCCTACGGCACGCCCACATACGCCCGGGATCTGGCGCGGCGACTGCGCGAGCTGGCCCAACTCGATTTGCCGGGCGTCTATCACGTGGTCAACCGGGGCGAAGGCGCAAGCTATCACCAGTTCGCTCTGGCAGCCCTGGACGCAGCGCAGTGTAACTCGAGTAAGCTGGCGACAGTTTCGATGGACGAGCTGGATAGGCCGGCACCACGGCCACGAAATGCGCGACTCCGTTGCCTGCTTTCCGAGGCCGTCGGCCTGGAGCCGCTACCGTTCTGGCAAGACGGGCTCAGGGAATTTACCCGGGAGTTGGGCGCCAGTTGACTGGTTGAATTTAGAACCGGTAGACGCTAATGATCTCCATTGGCGCGGCTAACGCGTCTAATGGTATGCTTGGCGGCGCTCAGGGATCATAGATTGTTAGGAAAGGTAAAAGGGTTATCGGTGGTGCCCAGTCGTTAACCGCCGCTAAGTAAGATTATGATGTCTCAAGATAATCGTTTGCTTCCAGTGACCGCCGTGGAGCGCGGACTCGATCGACCGTTGGCTGAAATTGCTCAGGCAAAATCTTACGGTGCGACGACACTTGAACCCACCAATCTGCGCCAGTATCTTTTCGTAATACTAAAACGCAAATGGATGATACTGGGTGTGGTGCTGGTAGTTACCTCGCTCGTTACGATCCAGGCATTTCGCTCACCTCCGGTATACGAAGCGGCTACCACAATTCGTATCGAGGCGAAGCCCAAAAGCGTGCTGCATACTGGCGAGGTGGTGATTAACGCGCCGACCGATCTGAGTTTCTGGGGAACGCAGCTAACGCTTTTGCAAAGTCCCTCACTTGCCAGGCAGGTGATTCTTACGCTTGATCTGCAGCATAACCCGGCGTTCCTGAAAGGACAGACCGAAACCGGTCTCTTATCGTCGCTGCGGCGTATCTTTAACTGGGAGAAAAGACCGGCTCCCAGTAAAGCGATTGCGGCGCCAACCGATAGCGAGATAGTGGCACAAAATCAGCCTCTTTCAGAGGAGGAACTAGCCCAACTGGAGCCTTACGAAGATGCCATTATAGCCGGTCAGACCATTGAGCCTCTGCCGACCACCAGCCTCATTATTATTCACTTCCGTCATAGCGATCCGGAGATCACGCAGAAGGTAGCAAACACTCTGGCCGAGGTTTTCAGAGATAATAATCAAAGACGGGAAAGAGAAGGTTCGAACAAGGCGGAAGACTTGTTGGCAAATGAAATAGCCGACCTCCAGACCAAGATCAAACACGGGCAGGAGGTGGTATTCAACTATGCCAGGAACAAGGGTCTTCCGCTCGACGATAATCCGGACGGCAACATAGAAGTTAAGCGCCTGGCTACTCTCAGTAACCAATTACTCGAAGCGGAAAATGACCGTAAGAATCTTGAGTCCATCTACAATGCCGCAAAAAACGAGAAAGATCCTTATTCGATTCCCGGCGTTGTCGACTCCGCACGGATTCTGAAACTGCGCGAGAGAATTTCAGCCCTAAAAGAACAGCGAGAGGCGATGCTCGAAACCTTTACGCCGGAATGGCCGGGGATAAAGAAGATCGACGCTGCCCTCAGACCCCTCGAAATCGAAGTGAAAAGGGCTCCGGAAGAGCTGGTCTCGGCGATGAAGTCGCGCAAAGAAGCGGCGCAGGCAAGAGAAGACAGCCTGCGTCAGGCTTACAACGAACAGCGCGGCACCACTACCCAGCAGGTGCGCGACAAGATTGAAATGACTGCCATCAGTCAGGAGATCGAGACCAATAAGCAGTATCTGAATACCCTCTTACAACGACAGCGTGAACTGCTGGTTACTTCTGTCGACAGACCCAACGAGGTGAGCATAGAGAATCCCAGTCGTTATCCCCACGAACCCGTCGGCCCGCGGCGTCTCACAAACATCGTCATTGCTTTCATACTCTCGTTCGCGGCGGGCGTGGGGCTCGCATTCTTGCTCGACTTCTTGGATGACTCCGTAAAGACCGTGGACGATGTTGACCGGTACATTCACTTGCCGGCGCTGGCGCTGATTCCTGATAGCGCCCTTGAACGCCCACGTTTGAAGGGCAGTGGCCCCGCCCCCGCAGGCAGTGGGGCGGACAGTACAGCGCTGGCATTGATCGAGGACGTCCGTTCTCCCATCGCCGAATCGTACCGGCATTTGCGCACGTCGCTGCTGCTGTCAACCGCGGGCCAGGCGCCGAAGACGATCCTGGTGACGTCGAGCCAGCCTTCTGAAGGCAAGACTACGACGGCGGTGAATACCGCGGTGATGCTGGCGCAGACCGGCGCGGACGTTTTGATCGTCGACTGCGATCTCAGGCGGCCGCGGTTGCACACTCATTTCAACCTGCCCAATGCCCAGGGACTCACGAATTGCCTCTCGGGCGAGTCGGATGTCGAGGGCCTGATGCGGAGCTACGACAAACTGCCAAATTTGAAGATTCTTACTTCCGGCCCAGTGCCGCCGAATCCGGCTGAGCTGCTCGGCTCTGACGAAATGCGAAAGCTGCTCTCGGGACTAAGCGAGAGGTTCGCGCACATTATTATCGATTCGCCCCCGGCGATTTCCTTTACGGATGCGGCCATTCTCTCGACTCTGGTAGATGGTGTCATCCTCGTGGTCCATGGAGGACACAGCTCACGGGCGGTAGTTCGTCGCGCCAAGCAACAACTCCTGGATGTGGGAGCGCACATCTTTGGGGTGGTCCTGAATAAGGTTAAGCTTGAAGCAGAGGACTACTACTACGGCTACTATTCCCGGTATTACTACGGCGAGAGTGACGACGACCCGGCCAGTGGCAGTGGGCGCGAAAGCGCGCGAGCGCACGGTTCGAACTGATGCGGGGGCAATATTGTCTGATTGCTCCCGACGTCAAGCTTGGTCGTGACGTTGCCATTCATAATTTCGTTAACCTCTACGGTTGCGAGATCGGTGACGGAAGCAGGATTGGCTCGTTCGTGGAGATCCAGAAGGGCTCACGCATAGGACGCAACTGCAAGATCTCAAGCCACACATTTATCTGCGAAGGAGTCACCATCGAAGATGAAGTCTTCATCGGCCATGGTGTCACCTTCGTTAATGACAAACATCCCCGCGCCACGAACGACGACGGTTCATTACAGACTGAAAAAGACTGGATCGTTCAGCCCACAATCATAAGAAAGGGCGCCAGCATCGGCTCTGGCGCCGTCATTCTTTGCAACCTGAGTATCGGCGAGCGGGCCATCGTCGGCGCAGGTGCGGTGGTTACTCGCGACGTGCCCGCGCGCGCCACTGTCGCTGGAAATCCTGCGCGTGCAGTTCCAGCGAGTGAAGCGTGATCGAACCTGGCCTCTCGGGCTCATGACTAAGACAACAGTTGGAATTATTGGCTGCGGCTACTGGGGCCCCAACCTGCTGCGAAACTTCGCGGAGAGCGAAGCTGCCGAGGTGCGCTGGATTACCGATCTGGATACAGCCCGCCTGAAGGCAGTCGGCCGGCGATATCCTGGCGCGCGCCCGACTCTTGACTACCGTGAGCTGCTTGCCGACCCGAAGCTTGAAGCGGTCGTCCTGGCCACTCCGGTCGCCACGCATTTTCCTATTGCCCGGGAAGCATTGCTGGCCGGCAAGCACGTGCTTATCGAGAAACCGTTAACTACTTGTGTTCGCGAGGCGGAAGAGTTAATCGATTTATCTGAGCGCGGCGGCTTGACGCTGATGGTGGATCACACGTTCGTCTATACCGGCGCGGTGCGCAAGATCAAAGAGATTGTGACCGGCGGAGAACTTGGCGAGCTACTTTACTTTGATTCCAATCGAATCAACCTGGGCTTGTTTCAGCGCGATATCAACGTCGTGTGGGATCTTGCGCCGCATGATCTGTCGATAATGGATTTCATTATCGAGCGACAGCCGCAAGCGGTTTCAGCCATCGGTAGTTGCCACATCGAAAAAGGAATCGAAAACATCGCTTACCTGATGCTCATATTCCCCGATGAGTTTATCGCGCACTTTCACTTCAACTGGCTATCACCCGTTAAGATTCGTCGCACTCTGATCGCGGGCACGCGCAAGATGATTTTATATGACGACATCGAGCCGACTGAGAAAGTACGCGTTTATGACAAGGGGGTAACGTCAAACCGTAGCGAGGCAGACAAAGAGGCGGCCTATCAGACGCTGATCAGTTATCGCACCGGCGATGTTTGGGCTCCCAAACTTGATTCGACGGAAGCACTGCGATACGTCTGTGACGAATTCCTCGATGCCATTCAACAGGCGCGCCGGCCGCTGACGGATGGCGCCTCCGGACTGCGCGTAGTTCGTTTGCTGGAGGCCGCGCAGCAATCAATCAAACAAGGCGGCCGCGCCATAACTCTCTGAAACCCAGTGAAAGATGAGAATACCGTTGCTTGATCTTCAGGCCCAATACGCCTCGTTGCGCGCTCCGCTCCTGGGCGCGATCGGACGCGTATTGGATGAGCAGCAGTTCATTCTCGGCGCCGAGGTAGAAACGCTCGAAAAGGAGATTGCAGCGTATTCACAGACGCGCCATGCAATTGGCTGCGCCTCCGGCTCTGATGCTTTGCTGCTCGCCTTGCAGTCAATCGGAGTTGGGCCAGGTGACGAGGTCGTAACGACGCCGTACAGCTTTTTCGCCACAGCCAGTGCAGTTGCCCGACTCGGGGCGCGTCCGGTCTTTGTCGACATCGATCCCGACACCTACAACATGAACGAGGCGCTGGTGGCGGAAGCGATCACCGATCGTACCAGGGCGCTGATGCCGGTCCATCTGTTCGGCCAGTGTGCCGGCATGGAAATCCTGGGCCAAATCAGCAAGCAGCGCGCAATTCCCATCGTTGAAGATGCCGCGCAGGCCATCGGCGCGGAAGACCAGGGACGGCGCGCAGGCTCAATGGGAGCTATCGGCTGCTTCAGTTTTTACCCTTCGAAAAATCTGGGCGGGGCCGGCGACGGCGGAATGATGGTAACAAATGACGGCGAGCACGCCCGGCAATTACGAATGCTCCGCGTTCATGGTGAAGACCGCAAGTACCATCACAGCCTGATGGGCATCAACAGCCGGCTGGACGCGATCCAGGCCGCAGTGCTGCGAGTCAAGCTGCCATATCTTGCTGAGTGGTCGGCAGCGCGCAGAAAAAACGCAGTGCGCTACGGCGAGTTGTTTACCGACGCCGGACTGCTGGAGGAAATCGGGGTGCCTTTTGTCAGGCCCGGAGTCGGTCACATTTTCAATCAGTATGTGATTCGAGCCGGCGCGCAGAGGGATGCGTTGATGGCCCACCTTAATAAGAATGGCGTCGGCTCAGAAATTTATTATCCGGTGCCGCTGCACCTCCAGGAGTGCTTTCGTTATCTGGGTCACGAGGAAGGCGACTTTCCTGAAGCTGAGCGCGCTGCGCGCGAAACGCTGGCGCTGCCTGTCTATCCTGAGTTGACCCTGGCGGAACAGGCTTACGTGGTGGAGACCGTTCGCAAGTTCTACGCCTGAAGCATGGTCGAAGAGAATAATGCCTTTGAAATTCAGTATCGTCACGCCCTCCTTCAATCAGGGACAGTACCTGGAGCAGACCATTCGATCTGTCCTCGATCAAAGGTTTGAGCCCCTCGAATACATTGTGATCGACGGCGGCAGCACGGACGAGAGCGTCAACATAATCAAGCGCTATCAGGATCGTTTGGCCTACTGGGAAAGCGAAAGGGATCGCGGACAGGTCCATGCAATCAACAAGGGCCTGGCCAGAGCCACGGGAGACGTCTTCGCATTCGTTAACAGCGACGATGTTTTCTTACCGGGTGCTTTTCAAGGCGTGGCTGATTATTTTTCCCGGCATCCTGATTGTCACTGGCTGTGTGCAGATACGATCATGTTCGGGCCGGGCTACAAATCAGAACTCATTCAAGCGCGCGTGCCGCGCTCCGCCGCGCAGTGTTTGTCATGGGATTACAAAGCGCCGCAACCGGGAATGTTTTGGAAACGCGAGCTGATGGAGTCGGGCTTTGATGAGGGCTGGCCATACGATTTCGATCACGATCTGTATGTGCGTTTGCTGCTTTCCGGACACGTCTGCGAGCATCTGTCATTACCCGTCGCCGCTTATCGTTTGCATCCTGTTAGTAAGACCGTGGCGGAAGGTTATCGCCAGGATGAAGAATTTGATCGCAGTGCCGCTTTCTACGAGAACCAGCTTCGCGGGGCCGACCGACGCTGGTGCCGCTCGACGCGTTTGCTAAGGCAATCTTACCAGGCGAGTCGAGAGGGTAAGACCGGTGATGCGGGTCGCTTGTTAATGCGGGCCTTCTTGATCTATCCGGAAGCAGTCACCAGCAAACCGTTTTGGGGATGTCTGCGCCAACTATCAAAGGGTAGCTCGCCCGGACGGGCGGACTCTCCGTAGGACCCGGGTTCAGGTGAGTTGTCGCTTCAAGATCCGGCCTGACGCCGCTTGCATTGTTGCCTGCCTGTCCGCTAAGGTGTCAGTCTTCAAAATCCCTCAGATTTACAGGAGATTTCGGAATTTATGTCTCAACCGATTAGAGTCCTGGTCACCGGCGCCGGGGGTTTCATAGGCCATCACTTAACCAGGTATCTGGTGGATCGCGGCTACTGGGTCCGCGGAGTCGATATTAAGGAACCGGAGTATGAGCCGACGGCGGCGCACGAATTTGAGTTGCTTGATCTCATCAAGTGGGAGAACTGTCTAAAGGCCACAGAGGGCGTTGACCAGGTTTACGGTCTCGCCGCCAACATGGGCGGTATCGGTTTTATCGAATCTCACAAGGCCGTCATTGTGCGCGACAGCACCTTGATGAACATGCACACGATCGAAGCAGCGCGCCAGAACGGAATCAAAAGGTATCTCTTCACTTCCAGCGCCTGCATCTACCCCGGCTACTTGCAAAAGGACGCCGACGTAGCGCCTTTGAAGGAAGAAGACGCTTATCCGGCCGAAGCTGAAGACGGCTATGGCTGGGAAAAACTTTACATGGAACGTGTCTGCCGCCATTACACGGAAGACTTTGGCCTGGCTACCAGGGTAGTTCGTTTTCACAACATCTTTGGTCCATTGGGAACCTACGACGGGGGAAGGGAAAAGTCTCCAGCGGCAATTTGTCGCAAGGTGGCGCTGGCAAATGAAACGGATGAGATTGAGGTCTGGGGCGATGGCGAACAGACCCGCTCGTATTGCTACATTGACGATTGTGTGGAAGGCATCTATCGCCTGATGCAGAGCGATCATCGCGATCCAATCAACCTCGGACAGGATCGAATGATCTCGATCAATCAGCTCGTTGACATGGTGGCCACGATTGCCGGCAAGAAGATTTCAAAAAGATACGACCTGACAAAACCACAGGGAGTAAGGGGACGAAATAGCGACAACACCCGCCTTCGCCAGGTGCTGAACTGGGAACCCACGATTTCCCTCGAAGATGGTCTGGCTCGAACCTATCAATGGATTGCAAGCGAGTTAAAGAAGAAACCGATGCCGGCTGCGGCACTGGCTTAAGAAATCGGTCCTTCCGGCAGATCTGGTTCATATAGGTACCCGTGTTCGATCCCCACGCGTGAGATTTAACTCCGCACGCCGCTGAAAGCCACGGCCTGCCACGATGACCTCTCCAGAAAGAGCCCGGACATTCCCTGCTATGCAAGATTGCCGGATTGAGGTTATGCCTAAGCCGAAAATGAGAGTTAGTGTAATTGTTCCGGTCCGCAATGAAGAGCATTCAATTCGCGCGCTGCTTGACTCTTTGCTTGGACAAACGCGAAGGCCTGACGAGATCGTGATCACTGACGGCGGCTCGAGCGACGCAACCGCTCAGATTGTGGGGGAGTATATAAAGCGCGGTGACCCGGTTCAGCTCATTCGCGAGCGAGCCGCGCTTCCGGGGCGCGGACGCAACGTAGCCATCGCGCATTCGTCCGGTGAATGGCTGGCCTTTGCGGATTCCGGAACGCGCCCCGTCCCAGGTTGGCTTGGGCTGCTCGTTGAGCGAGTTGAACGTGACCCTGGCGTGGACATGGTGTACGGAGCGATGGAACCCGTCGTTGATAGCTTCTTTAAGGAATGCGCGGCGATTGCTTACTTGCCGCCGCCGAGCGAAGTTGCTGGTGGCCGTGCGCGTCCAAACTCTTTGGCTTCCGCACTCTTGCGTCGAGAGGTGTGGCAGGCAGTCGGTGGCTTTCGCGAGGACCTGCGGTCTGCGGAAGACATACTTTTTATGGATTCAGTCGCCGAGAAGAACTTTCGCATCGTTCATGAGCCGCGCGCATTGGTCCACTGGAACATTCAGCCCACCCCGGGGCGGACCTTCAGGCGGTTTGTAACCTATTCGCGCCACAACATTCGAGCGGGACTATGGCGGCGTTGGCAGTCAGCCGTTTTTAAGCGGTACGCATTACTTGCATTGTCCATGCTGCCGGTTTTTTGGTTTGGGGTTCGCTGGCTTCTGGCTTCATTGGCGCTCTGGACGCTGATGCTGATGGCGCGTTCCCTGGTCGCGCTCAGACGCAACGCTGCAGTTTTCACGGCCGGCATCGGACGCAATGGCTTTCGCCTGATGCTGCTCGTGCCTCTCATCGCTTTGATTGACGGCGCGACGATCCTTGGCTCGATCGATTGGTTGTTCAGAGATAAACTTCGCTTCGGAGCTTTGGCGAAGTCAGCCGAAGACGAAGAGGCTTAATTCCGAGCGAGCGATACATCCTTGAAAGACAGCTTTCAATTCTCCGAAGAGACATGCACGACACGCCTTTCTTCTCCATCGTAACTCCGACTTATAACCGGGCGCACCTCATTGGCAAGACCATCGAATCGGTATTGGCCCAGGAGGACCAGGATTTTGAGATGATCGTCGTTGACGACGGCAGCGAAGACAATACGGAAGAAGTCGTGCGCGCCGTGGGCGACGATCGAGTACGTTATTACAAGAAGGGTAACGCCGAGCGTGGCGCCGCGCGCAACTACGGAGCGATTCGGGCGCAAGGTCGCTACGTGAACTTTCTGGACTCGGATGATCTGCTTTATTCCAACCACCTCGCGGCCGCCCGCCGTTTGATCGAGGGCCAGGGCGAGCCGGAAATCCTTCACCTCGGTTTTGAAAAGAGAGCCATTGAAGGCAAACTGCTTTACTGCATTGATTCGCTGAAGGGGCGTTTGAATGAACTGCTCCTGCGCGGCAATTTGTTAAGCTGTAATGGCGTTTTTCTGCGCAAAGACGTGGCGCTGGCGTTCCCTTTCAATGAAGACAGGCGACTCTCCGGCTCCGAGGATTGGGAATTATGGCTGCGTCTGGCAAGTCGTTACCAGATTCATTACTCGAATGAGGTGACGTCCGTCATCGTCAATCACGAGGCGCGGAGCGTCCTTGCCGGTAACGAAGCGGCGCTGCTGAATTGTATGAATCTAACCCTCAAGTATCTTTTTGAGGACCCGGTCTTTGTGGAAAAGTATGGACGATATAGAAAACTTCTTGAGAACGAATTCTTGTCTTATACGGCTTTGCATCTGGCGCAGGGCGGCAAGCCGCGGCGCGCCTGCAGGTACCTGAAGGATTCCATTCTCATACAGCCGTCATCGATCTTTAGCCGAAGATTTCTGGCGGTAGTCAGGTTCATCATATTGAGCACTCTGAAAAGCAAATAACGCTGGTGATACACCCTAAAATCGATCCCGAGGCGGATGTTGCCTCGACGCTGGCCGGGAAGCGCGTCCTCTACATTTCCTATAACGGCATGCTCGACCCGCTGGGCCAGAGCCAGGTAATTCCTTATCTGCGTGAGCTCAGCGGAAGAGGCGTCCGCTTTACATTGCTCAGCTACGAGCGAGCAGCCGCTTTTACCGAGGAAGGCATTGAACGTTGCCGGCAGCTGAAACAGACTCTGGCCGCCCACGAGATTGAATGGCACTACTTGCGTTACCACAAGTGGCCCTCATTGCCGGCAACCGTCTACGATATTCTTGCCGGGGTACGTCTCGGGGCATCTTTTGTTAAGCGCCAGGGAATTCATATGGTTCATGCGCGCAGTTACATCCCGGCTGCCATTGCCCTGGCGTTGAAAAAGCGATTTGGCGTCAAGATGATTTTTGATATTCGAGGCTTGATGGGAGAGGAATACGTGGACGCTGCACATTGGAGCCGCGGCAGCCTTCGCTATCGACTGACGAAAATAATGGAGCGGCGGGCCCTGAAAAATACCGATGGCATTGTTACCTTAACCGAAAAACTCTGGCCGGTGATTAAGGAATGGGACGGGCTCCGTGGTCGTGAGGTTTGCCGTCAAGTGATACCTTGCTGCACGGATCTTGTGCGCTTCGTGTTTCGCGAGCAAGACCGCATACAACGCCGCTCAGAATTGCGCCTGGAAGATCGCTTCGTAGTCGTTTACTGCGGGTCGATCGGCGGCTGGTATCTCAGCGACAAGTTGGCGGATTTTTTCCTCGCTCTACTGAAGCTGCGCCCGGATGCCCATTTTCTCTGGCTGACGCAGGGCGACGCCCGGTTGATCCAGGAGCTGATGCGCGCTCGATCCATAGACGAGAGCCAGTATACGGTTAGATTTGTACAGCCTGTTGATGTTGCTTCATATCTCTCTGCCAGTGATGTCGGAGTTGCTTTCTTCAAACCAGGTGTATCGAAATTGGCAACGTCGCCAACCAAAGTCGCAGAGTACCTGGCCTGCGGCCTGCCGGTGATCATGAATGCCGGAATCGGCGACTCCGATGTCCTCGTTACCGGCGAGGGCGCCGGGGCCCTGGTGAAGGAATTTACAGTTCATGAATACGAGAAGGCCATCAAGACTGTGTTTGACTTACTGGAGAACGTTAAGGCCAACCGACGACGGGTGCGCGAGATCGCAGAGCGCCTATTCGACGTTACCGACGTGGGCCTTTCTCGGTATGCCAGCCTTTACGAAGACATTCTGCGCTGACCTAAGCTCGGTCTTTGGACTTGGAGTCAGGTCTATTTGGGGCGGCTTGCGTTCGCCCCCGTGTTAGTTAATAGTTGCAGATTATCGAAAGCGTAGCTGAACAAGATCAGCGAGCCGGGATGAATCGCTGACAAGTGAAGGCCTAAACGGAGCAGGTGTGTCGAATTGTGCGGTTTGAAACGGCTCGGTAACTGAGTTCATATTTGCCATATGCGCGTACTCGCTCTGGTGCCAAGTCTGTTTAATACATCTCCGGGCCAGCGTTTTCGGCTCGAGCAGTGGGAACCCCTCTTGCAACACCGGGGAGTCGAAATTGTCTATGCGCCCTTCGAAGATGAGGAATTGCATGCCGTTCTGTACAAGCCCGGCAGAATGCAACAGAAACTGCGGCTGGTCGGGCGTGCGTTTCAGCGGCGCGCGTCCTTGCTCAGATCGGTGCGGCAGTACGACCTGGTTTACGTGTTTCGCGAGGCTTCTTTGCTTGGGCCACCGGTATTCGAGCGTTGGGTTCACAGATCGGGCGTGCCCCTGATTTTTGATTTTGACGATGCGGTATTCGTGCCCTACATCAGTCCATCAAATCGTTATCTTAGTTTGTTGAAGCAGCCCACAAAGACAAAAACAATTTGCCGCCTGGCCTCGCACGTCATGGCAGGCAATCCTTACCTCGCGCAATACGCCAGCGGGGTTAACCGTAACGTGACGATAGTGCCCACCACCATCGATACGGAAAAGTATTTCTCAAGGGACCACCAAGCTACCGCTGGACCACCCTTGATTGTTTGGAGTGGCAGTTACAGCACCATCCAGCATCTCGATACGTTGCGCACCGCCCTGCAACGTCTGGCAAAGCATGAGCGGTTTCGACTTCGGATCATTGGCACTTCGAGTTACGGGCTCGAAGGCGTGGAAGTAGAGGCGCTGCCCTGGCGCTCGCAAACTGAAGTCGAGGATCTGCAAGTCGCCGACATTGGTGTAATGCCACTGCCGGACGATCGTTGGAGCAAGGGTAAGTGTGGATTGAAAGCGCTGCAGTACATGGCGCTGGGTATTCCCACGATTTGTTCTCCGGTGGGTGTCAATACGGACATCATCCAGGATGGCCAGAATGGTTTGATCGCCGCGACAGAGGACGAATGGATAACAAAGCTCACGGAGTTGTTGCAATCGCCCGAACTCAGATCCAGGCTGGGAAGAGCGGGGCGCGTAACAGTTGAAACAAAATACTCGGCAATCGTTCAGGCTCCTCGCGTCTACTCTATCCTGGAGTCAGTCAGCCGTGGTTTGAAGACCATCGATGAGCGAGCCGTTAGCAAGGAAAAGAGTCCGCTTCCCTCGCGAGGTTAGTGGACGCATACAACAAAGTCGGGATCAGTTAATGGACTCATTAAATATCTTAGTAACCGGCGGCGCCGGGTTTATCGGATCTTACCTGGTCGAAGCCCTGGTGGCCGCGGGCCATCGCGTTCGTGTCTTGGACTCGCTGGTTCAGCAAGTTCATGAAGGAAATCCGCCGCAGTATCTGCATCCTGAAGCGGAGTTCATACACGGCGACGTCTGCGATACAGGCTTACTGCCTCGGGCCCTGCAAGGGATAGATGCGGTCTTTCATGAAGCGGCCGAGGTAGGTGTCGGGCAGTCCATGTATGAAATGCAGCGTTATGTGCGCGCCAATGACCTGGGCACGGCCGCTCTGTTGGAAGCTTTGGTCGCACGGAGGCCGCACATCAGGAAGCTCGTGGTCGCGTCTTCGATGTCTATTTACGGAGAGGGCGCTTATACCTGTGCCAGTTGTGGAATTGTCTCACCTCAATTGCGACCGACGCAGCAGCTGCTTGACCGTCGTTGGGAACTGGAGTGCCCGACTTGCGGGGCGGAGTTGTCGCCCCGGCCCACGCCGGAAGACAAGCCATTATTCCCCACCTCGATTTACGCGATTACGAAACAGGACCAGGAACAGTTTTGTCTCGTGGTCGGCAGAGCATACGGTATTCCTACTGTCGCTCTCCGTTATTTCAATGTGTACGGTCCGCGGCAGGCCCTCTCAAATCCTTACACGGGAGTATGCGCAATTTTCTCTTCGCGGCTGCTTAACGATCAGCCGCCGGTGATTTTTGAGGACGGCGAGCAGACCCGCGACTTCGTCCATGTCAGCGATATAGTCCAGGCAAACCTGCTGGCGCTGGGATCTGATCGTGCCGATTATCAAGCACTGAACGTGGGCACCGGCGTGGCCACGTCGATAAGCAATATTACCGGTTTGTTAAGTGAAGGCCTCGGGAAAGATCTTCAACCGGAGATCGTTGGCAAGTATCGCGAAGGCGACATACGCCATTGCATTGCGGATATCTCGCGCGCCCGCGAGTTGCTGGGATATAGTCCCCGCATGACAATTGAGCAGGGTGTTCCGGAACTCCTGGAATGGGTGAAAGGGCAGCGCGCCACCGATCAGGTGGCAAGGGCCACTGCTGAGCTGGAATCACGCCAGTTAGTCAGATGACCCTTGATGAATCGCGCCCATGGAGATTGGGGTCATCCATAGCGAAATCGGGGGCAACAGGCCAGATGCGCCGAAGCGGAATATTCAGACTTTTTACGCTTGCAGTGATCGCCCTGCTGCCTTCTTTCATGAAACGCACGGCGTATCGCACTTTCTTTGGGTATGAGATAGGGAAACGAGTGCGAATGGGATTGAGTCTAATCGATGTGCGAAAATGCGAGATCGAGGACGATGTCAGCATTGGTCACCTGAATGTTTTCACCGACGTTGACAAGCTATGCGTCGGAGACCACGCGCGAATCGGCCACCTCAACATCTTTCGCGGCGGTGACGAGATCAAGCTCGGTCGCTACTCCGAGGTGATTCGCCTGAATGAAATTAACTCGATCCCCGACCCTGATGTTGTCAATCCCACCGAGCCAAGGTTTATTCTCGGCGATGGTAGTATTATCACTACGGGCCACAAAATAGATTTCACCGATCGGGTGAACATCGGCCGGCGCTCCATTCTGGGAGGTCGCAACTCCTCGTTGTGGACGCACAACCGGCAGCGGACGCAGCCGATTGAGATAGGTGACTTTGCTTACATTGGATCCGAGATCCGGGTCGCGCCCGGCGGCGCCATTCCGGCGCGAAGTATCGTGGGAATTGGCGCGGTAATCACGAGTAAACTGAAAGAGGAAGAGTTTCTGTTTGCCGGAGTCCCGGCGAAACCAATCAAACCGCTGAGCGAGGAAGACCGATTTCTGATTGAGCGGAAAACACGTCCCGATCTTCCGGATGACATTTGATATCGGGTGCCGGTAATCCGCGGATCGGACAAGCCAAAAGGATTGAGGAACCAGGGCAGCGATCTTCCGGCGGTGACAATCGATTATGAATGCCATTCTAACGATGCTGCTGATTCTCACGCTTGCCGGGACGGCGATAGCCGCGCCCACAGATGGCCCTCCGGCAGTAGCGATGTGTCTGGCCTTTTCTCTACTTGCCGCGATTGCTATTTGGCGATTTGAGTCTCGAAATGGATTCCTGCTACGACTATTCGTTGCCGCACTGTGCGTGAGGGTCCTGGTATCAATCCTGATTTACTCTTTCCATTGGCAGACTTTCTTTGGGGGTGACGCCGATACTTACGACCTCTTTGGATTTTGCCTCGGTCAAGCGTGGCACGGGAGCGCACTTCACCAGCGCGTCGTGGATCAGTTCACAGGGATCGGGGGCAGCGGGTGGGGTATGCTTTACATGGTGGCTTCTATTTACGAGATAGTGGGTCGCAACTCTCTCGCGGTTCAACTTGTGAACACAGTCGTCGGGGCCGCCACTCCGGTGCTCATTTTTCATATTGCGCAACAAATATTCGACAATACGAGGGTCGCTCGTGTGGCAGCGGTTCTGGTTGCTTTCTATCCTTCCCTGGTGCTCTGGTCTGCGCAGGCTTTAAAAGATGGTCCCATAGTTTTTCTCCTGGCCCTGGCGATGCTGGCGACGCTAAAGTTGGGCGAGAAGTTCAGCATAAAATTCTTAGTTATTCTGATTGCTTCGGCGTTGGGTTTGCTAACTCTTCGCTTCTACATCTTCTACATGGTGATTGCCGCCATCACCGGCGCTTTCGTAGTAGGCATGAGAGCGTTTTCGGCTCAAAGCTTTGTTCGCCAGTTTCTGGTTATAATCGTCATGGGCCTGGCTCTAACGTACCTGGGAATAACCCGCTATGCCGGCACGCAATTCGAAAGCTTCGGAAACCTTAAAACGGTCCAACGCAGCCGCCTCGACGCAGCGCAGTCGGCGCAATCAGGCTTCGCCCAGGATGTTGACGTATCGACGACCTCGGGGGCATTGGCGGCAATTCCAATTGGCTTATTCTATCTGCTCTTTGCTCCGTTACCGTGGCAGTTGGCCTCGCTGCGGCAGATGATTACTCTTCCAGAAATGACTGTGTGGTGGTGCTCTTTTCCCCTGCTGATTCTGGGTTTGTGGTTCACAATTAGATACCGGTTGCGACAGGTCTCGCCGATTCTATTCTTCACCACCCTGCTCACGCTTGGTTATTCAGTCTTTCAGGGGAACGTCGGTACTGCCTATCGCCAGCGGTCGCAATTGCTGGTCTTCTACTTTATTTTTATTGCTGTCGGATTCATTCTGCTTAAGGAAAAGCGCGAGGATCGCAAGCGGGAACTCGAGGCACAAAAAGAGATACTTGCGGCGGGACAAAAAGCGCGAGCTTTCGCGCCCTTCAAAACGCCGCGAGATTTTGGTGTGAAGCCGGCTTTCCGCGCCACTACGCCCGCTGTGACCGGCGATGAAAGATAGCCGCTCGCCTGAGACTTTTAATTAACTTAACATGTGTGGAATTGTCGGAATAGTTCATAGCGGCGAGACTCAGGTTGACCGGGATCTCGTATCGCGCATGTGCGAAGCAATACGGCACCGCGGCCCGGACGAAGATGGCTTTTACTTCAAGGGCGGCGTGGGTCTGGGCATGCGCCGGCTCTCCATCATCGACCTCAAAGGCGGCCAGCAGCCAATCCACAATGAGGATCGATCCGCCTGGATTATTTTCAACGGAGAGATTTACAACTACCGCGAGCTCCGCAAGGAACTCGAAGGTCTGGGTCATAAGTTCTATACCGACAGCGATACTGAGGCGATTATCCACGCCTATGATCGCTACGGCAGTGATTGCCCCAAACACTTGCGCGGGATGTTTGCTTTTGCGATCTGGGACGAGGCTCGGCAGGAATTATTTCTGGCGCGGGACCGGGTGGGAAAAAAACCTCTCTTGTATGCGCAGTTGAACGGTCAGCTGGTATTCGGTTCTGAGTTTAGCGCGCTGCTACTTCATCCGGAGATTAGCCGGGACATCGATTTTGCTGCTTTGCATCACTATCTTTCTTTTCTGTGCGTGCCCGCGCCACTCACCGCTTACCGGGCCATCAGGAAGCTCGAGCCGGGACACTGGCTGCGCTGGCGCAAAGGCGAGATCGAGATCGAACGTTACTGGCAGCTGGACTTTTCCCGGAAAACGAATCTAACGGAAGACGAAGCCGGCGAGCGCGCCGTGGAAATCCTGCGCGACGCGGTGCGGGTACGCCTGATGTCGGAAGTGCCGCTTGGAGCTTTTCTTTCGGGCGGAATTGATTCCAGCGCGGTGGTCGCACTGATGAGTCATGAATCTTCTGAGCCGGTAAAGACGTTTTCGATAGGTTTTGAAGAGCAGGATTTCAGCGAGTTGGATCATGCGCGCCGCGTGGCTCAGCACATCGGCGCCGACCATCACGAATTCATCGTGCGGCCCGACGCGCTCGAAGTATTACCCACTCTGGTCGAGCACTATGGCGAGCCTTATGCGGATTCGTCGGCCATTCCGACCTATTACGTTTCCCGGGAAACGCGCCGTTACGTGACCGTCGCCCTGAACGGCGATGGCGGCGACGAATGCTTCGCCGGCTATGATCGGTACGCAGCAATGAATCTGGCCGAAAGGTATCATCAGCTGCCCAGCCTTTTTCGCAGGGGCCTGATCGAAAACGCCCTGCGGCTGTTTCCCGCGTCTGAAAAGCGTGATCCGGTTGCGCGGGCTCAGCGATTTGTACGAGCCGCCTCCCTGCCCAAAGTCCAACGTTATCTTCGCTGGGTGAGCGCATTCGATGAGGACGCAAAAACGGATCTGTACTCGCGCACCTTTCGCGAGGAAACCAAAACTCTGAATACGGCGACTATCCTGGAACCATGGTTTGCCAGGGCCAACGGATCAGGCATTGTCGATGCTTCGCTGCTCACTGACACGATGACTTATCTACCCAACGATTTGCTGGTGAAGGTCGACATTGCCAGCATGGCGGTTTCGCTCGAAGCACGCTCGCCTTTCCTCGATCATCACCTGATCGAATTCGCGGCCAGCCTGCCTGCGAAAATGAAACTGCGGGGACTGACAACGAAGTACTTGTTAAAGAACGTTCTGAAGAAGATTCTTCCATCGGAGAATTTGACCCGGCGCAAAATGGGCTTTGGCGTCCCTATCGGTCATTGGTTTCGCGGCAGCTTGCGAGGCTTCTTGCTGGAAACTTTATTGTCGGAAAAATCTTTGGCGCGCGATCTTTTCAACCCGGCATCGGTAAAGCGAATTGTGGAGGAGCACGTCAGCGGCAGAAGGGATCATGCGCATCAGTTATGGACGCTCCTGATGCTCGAATTGTGGTTTCAGCGATTCATTGATTAACTCGATTCATTGATTAACTAAAGCCGCGGTCATCGTTTTAAAAACACCATTTTCGACTTTATGGCAGACGCTAATCCTGTTCTGGCTTCTCGTAGCTGCCCGGCGTGTCGGTCTATCGCCGGACGCAAGCGGGGCCCGAAGCATAATCTTGAGATGATTACATGCAAGAGTTGTGGAACTTTGTACGCAGATTGTCTGCCTGGTGCCACAAACGCGATGGACTATGATGCCTATTACACGGAGGTTAACCTTTCGGTTTCCGGTTTCATTAACCAGCGTGTCGAAGAGATCCTGATGGGCTTCTCAGGTTACCGACAGACAAACCGACTGCTGGAGATTGGTTTCGGGGCGGGTGCCTTACTTCGGGCCGCAAACCGCGCAGGCTGGAGCGCTGAGGGAGTCGAAATCTCGAAAACTGCTGCCGAACATGTCCGCGAAGAGGGCTTGACGGTGTTTTGCGGCGATCTTCTTGAAGCTGGCTATCCGGAAGGCCACTTTGATGTCGTAGTCGCGACTGAGTTGTTGGAACACGTTGACGACCCCGAATCTCTGGTCCGCGAGGTCGTGCGCATTTTGCGCCCCGGAGGGCTTTTCTGGGCTACGACCCCGCACGTTGGCGGGGTTTCATCTCGTCTGCTGGGACTGGACTGGACCACCGTTAGTGCTGATCATTTGCATCTGTTTTCAAAGAAGGGCCTGACGAGCTTGCTAAAGAACGCCGGTTTCCGGCGTGTTCGAATGAAAACTCAGGGAGTCGATCCCTTTGAGTTGTGGCAAGCTCTGCTTCAACCGAAGAAGTTCGCGAATGTAGATTCAGTCAAGTGTATTACCACCCGATGCGGTTTTAACGAGGCGCTAACGAGGAGCCTGCCCAGACGGCTCTTCAAGAATTTCGTGAACAGCTTATTACGCTTGAGCCGCCTCGGCGACTCTCTAAAAATATGGGCGGAACGTTGAGAAGTTGAGGAGGACTGAAGTTGAAGGGTGTGGTATTAGCTGGAGGACTGGGCGTGCGGCTGCGTCCGCTGACCGCCGTAACCAACAAACATTTGTTGCCGGTGTATGACCAGCCGATGATCTACTACCCCATCCAGACGCTGGTGAACGCAGAAATTACAGACATCATGATTGTTACCGGGGGCAACTCGGCAGGCGATTTTCTGAAATTGCTGGGCAATGGCAAGGCGTTCGGACTAAAACATCTCAACTATACCTATCAGGATGGTGAGGGCGGGATTGCCGCAGCCCTGGCGCTGGTCGAACATTTTGCCGCCGGCAATCCAGTTTGCGTCATACTGGGTGACAACATCATCGAGGGGAACATACGGGATGCGGTTCATGCATATCGGCACCAGGGCCGGGGCGCAAAAATCCTGTTGAAGGAGGTGCCCGATCCACAGCGCTTCGGTGTGCCAGAACTCGAAGGGACGCGTGTGAAAAGAATTGACGAGAAGCCGGAAGTGCCACGTTCGCCATACGCCGTGATCGGAATTTATATGTACGACGCAAGAGTATTCGACATCATCAGAACACTGAAACCTTCGGGACGTGGTGAGCTTGAAATCACGGACGTCAACAACGCGTACATCGAACGAAATGAAATGACGTGGGATGAGCTCGCGGGCTGGTGGACGGACGCAGGCACCTTTGAGAGTTTGCTGCGCGCCTCCAATCTGGTTTCGAAGACAGGGGCCAACAATCTGGAGTTGAACAGTGCAACAGGAGCCAGCGCGAATGCCGGCTAATTTTAAGCCCGGCGAGATAAGGGACGTGGTGGTGCGGGAACTGCGCAAGGCTGGAGATGAGCGCGGCTGGCTGGTGGAACTGTTTCGCCAGGACGAGTTGACGGAAGAATTTCGTCCGGTGATGGCTTATATCTCTTCCAGTAAACCTGGTGTGCTCCGAGGCCCCCACGAACATACCGACCAGGCTGATCTGTTTTGCTTCATCGGCCCTTCAAATTTCAAGGTGAGGATGTGGGACAATCGGCCGGACTCAGAGACGTTCAATTACGTCATGACTCTCTCCGCCGGCGAGGACAACCCAAGGGCCGTATTGGTTCCAAAGGGCATCGTTCATGCCTATCAGAATGTCGGTAATGTTGATGGCGTCGTCATTAATTGTCCAAACCGGCTCTACATGGGCGCGGGCCGGCGCGAGGGCGTCGACGAAATTCGCCACGAAGACAATGCGGATAGCGTTTACCGGATAGACTAATGAAGATTGCGGGATATGGTTCTTGCGATAGGCGAGTACCCAGTGCCACAGCTCCGGGATGAAATCTCGGGGTTTTGATCTTATGAAAGTTCTGCGAATTATTGCTCGGCTGAATGTTGGCGGACCCGCTCGCCACGTGGTGTGGCTTACCGCAGGATTGAAATCAACAGACTGCGAAACGGTTCTTGTAGCAGGAACCGTGCCGGCAAGTGAAGACAACATGGGTTATTTCGCAGAACAGATGGGCGTGAAGCCGTTGGTCTTTCCCGAGATGAGCCGGGAGGTTTCGGCCAAGGATGCGCTGACCATTCTTAGGCTTTACCGCTTGATGTTGCGTGAACGCCCCGACGTGGTTCATACGCACACCGCGAAGGCGGGCACGGTAGGACGGATTGCCGGATTGCTGTATCGTTGGCTGACCCCCGCTGTACTGATCGGCCGGCCTAGAGTTTGCCGCTTTGTGCACACCTATCACGGGCACATTTTCCACAGTTATTACGGACGATTGAAGACGTGGGCCTTTATCCAGATCGAGCGGGCCCTGGCGCGGCTGGCCACGGATCGAATTGTGGCAGTCAGCGAGCAGCAGAAACGTGAGATTCATGAAGTATTTCATGTGGGACGCGAAGAGCAGTTCGTGGTGATACCACTCGGAATCGACACGGGAGCCTACGCCAGCTGGCGGGAGCGCCGCCCCCTGATGCGTAGAGAGCTTGGCGCTGGTAACTCCGACGTGCTGGTGGGAATCGTGGGCCGGCTGACAGAAATTAAGAACCACATCATGTTTTTGTCAGCAGCCGAATGTTATCTGGAAACCATGGCCGCTCGGAATAAGCATCGGGTGCGCTTTGTGATTATCGGTGACGGCAATCTGCGTCCCCACCTCGAAGAACAGGCGCGCTTTCTCGGCTTGAGCGACAGAGTCACTTTCATGGGGACGCGCAACGATCCGGAGAACTTTTATCCAGCGCTCGATATTGTGGCGCTTACCTCGCTTAACGAAGGCACGCCCTTGACGTTAATCGAAGCGATGGCAAATGCTCGTCCCGTAATCGCGACCACGGTCGGTGGTGTCTCGGATCTCCTGGGCCATAGAATAAGCGGGGGTGAAGCGTATGCGGTCTACGAGCACGGTTTGGCCGTACGGCCCGGGGACAACGCTGGGTTTGCCGGGGCACTGGCGGCAATGATAGACGCGGCAGAGTGGCGCGAGGAGATGGGCGAGCGCGGCCGGGTCTTCGTTACCCAGAATTACTCAAAGGAGCGCCTGCTCAAAGACGTTTCAAGTCTTTATAGAAATTTGGTAGGACAAAGTCTGAAGTCTGCGGTTCTGGAGCATGGAGTTAAGAGCGCATCCGCCTGACTTCCCACTCTGGTCCTGGACTCGAGAGTTGTGTTGAAGGGAGTTTCCAAGCTTGCGAGTTTTGATCACCGGCGGCGCCGGATTTATTGGTTCTCATTTGAGCGATGCTTATCTGCAACGCGGGGACGAAGTATTTGTCATCGATGATCTCTCCACCGGCAGCATCGAGAATATTCGGCATCTCAAAGAACATCCCCGTTTTCATTACACGATCGAGAGCGTTCATAACCAGCCCGTCACAGCCGAACTAGTCGATCAATGCGATGTGGTATTTCATTTGGCGGCCGCCGTCGGAGTGAAGTTGATCGTTGAAAGCCCGGTGCGGACCATCGAGACGAATGTGCGGGGCACCGAAGTTGTGCTCTCCCTCGCCAACAAGAAAAAGAAAAAAGTTTTGATTGCTTCGACGTCTGAAGTTTACGGACTCAGTGCCGAAGTGCCTTTCCGCGAAGATGGCAACCTGGTGATGGGGGCGACGACCAAGGGAAGATGGAGCTATGCCTGCTCAAAAGCGATCGACGAGTTTCTGGCGCTGGCTTACTGGCACGAGAAAAAGCTGCCGACGGTGGTTGTGCGACTCTTCAACACTGTAGGCCCTCGTCAGACCGGACGATACGGCATGGTAATTCCTACTTTTGTGAAGCAAGCTCTTTCCGGGCGGCCGATCACGGTATATGGGGACGGCAAACAATCACGTTGCTTTGGATACGTCGGCGACGTAATCGGCGCGCTGGCTAAATTGATGGACCACCCCGACGCTGTCGGCGGGGTCTTTAACGTGGGCTCAAATGAAGAGATCAGCATTCTGGGTCTCGCGGAACGCGTTAGGAAACTTACCCAATCAAAATCGGAGATAGCCTTCGTTCCCTATGATGAAGCGTACGAAGAAGGCTTCGAAGACATGCCTCGGAGGGTTCCTGATATTTCGAAAGTGGAGAAGCTCATAGGCTTTCGGCCCGACATGTCGCTGGATGGTATTCTCAAAAGTGTGATCGATTTTCAAAACGGACGACTGCCGGCGGACAATGATTGAGTTTGAATCGAAAGACGGGAAAAAGGGAAAACTGCGGCTGATTTGAAGGCTGCTATTCCAGATGCGTCGCTTGCATTTCTGCCGTCTGATCGAATAGCTTCTTCCTCTTCGCTGCATATTGCGTAGTTAGTTCTTATGTCAGAGAATTTTCCTTATCTGCTGGCGGTTGCCATCTCGTTTGCGTCGGTGCTGGTGCTTACGCCCCTGGTGCGCGCCCTGGCTCGGCGCTGGGGAATCGTGGCTCGTCCCAAATCTGATCGTTGGCATACCAGGCCTACGGCCATGCTGGGCGGCGTTGCCATCTGGCTTTCGGTAACACTCACTTACGTGCTTTTCGTGCCGCACACGCCGCAAGGCTGGGTTGTAGCGGGCGCCAGCACTTTCCTGTTCCTGGTGGGACTCGTGGACGATCTGGCGCATGCCAAGCCCTATCAGAAGTTGGTAGGACAGGTCATGGGCGCGGCCTTCGTTGTCTACTATGGATTGAGCTTACCCTGGACCAGGTATCCTTCCCTTAACATGGTGATCGCAATCTTCTGGTTGATAGGTATTACCAACGCTATCAATCTCCTCGACAATATGGACGGCCTGGCAGCCGGCATTGCTGCTATCGCCTCGTCTTTCCTGGCGTTTGCTTTGATTGTAGCCGGGCAACCGACTGAGGCCCTGCTGGTTGGAGTCTTTGCGGCGGCGCTGGTGGGATTTCTCGTTTACAACTCTAATCCGGCTTCGATTTTCATGGGCGATTGCGGCTCGATGTTTATTGGGTTCTTTCTGGCGAGCTCCGCATTGATACACGCATCGGGGGGCCGCTCGCGAAGTTTCTTGCCAGTCCTCGCGGTGCCGATACTTATTCTCTTGATCCCGATTTTCGACACTACTTTTGTGACGATCTTACGCAAAATCTCGGGACGCGCAGCTTCGCAGGGCGGACGCGATCACACTTCGCACCGCCTGGTCGCCCTGGGAATGTCCGAGCGACGCGCAGTCTGGATGTTGTACAGCTTCGCCGCCCTCTCAGGTTTTTTGGCCCTATTGGTACGCCAGATGAGATTGGACGTTAGTCTTGCCGCGATTCTTGGCTTCACGATAGTGCTGACACTGTTGGGGGTGTATTTGGCCGGCGTCAAAGTTTATGGAGAGGAAGCAGAAGCGATCGCCGCGCCCAACAAACCACTGTACGCATTCCTGATAGATCTTTCGTACAAGCGGCGCATTTTCGAAGTGCTCCTTGATGTCTTGCTGATCACCCTGGCTTATTGGAGCGCATACGCGATCGAGTTTAATGAAGCCTCCGAGAAAGGGGCCTGGGGACTCTTTCTGCGGACACTGCCGGTGCTGGTTTTTGTGAAGCTCGGCGCCTTTCTGGTAATGGGAGTGTATCGCGGCATCTGGCGCTATACGAGCATTGATGATCTGATGGTTTTTGCCAAAGCAGTTGTGTTGGGCTCGATCGCCTGCGTGCTGATCGTTCTGTTCAAATTCCGTTTCATAGGTTTTTCGCGCACGGTCTTCGTTATCGACGCGCTAGTGATGTTCATGCTGCTAACGGGGAGCCGCATGGCCTTTCGCCTGTTTCGGCAGCTTCTGCCTGCGCCCAACGGGGGCGCCGGGCGCCGCGTGTTGATTTACGGGGCGGGGGATGGCGGTGAATTGCTTTTGCGCGAGATATTGAATAATCGAGAGCTGCAATACGTACCGGTTGGGTTTATGGACGACGATCCAATGAAGAAGGGAAAGGTTATTCATGGGCTGCGCGTGTTTGGGGGCAACGGCTCTCTGCGCGATATCTGCGGCTCCCAGAAGATAGACGAGGTAGTGATTTCGAGCCCACGCCTTCCCGAAAACCGCGTTAAGCAAATTCAGCTCGACTGCGAAGCAGAAAATATAACGTTAAAGCGAATGCGCATCGAGATTGAGCGGTTAAGCGACGACTAACCCCTGGTTGTCGTTTGTCCAGTTACGTAGACCGAAATCAAAGCACAGTCGCGAACCCGGAAACTAAGAACAGCGCCTTGTCTGAATCAAATTCGACTCAATTAATCTTGATCGACCTGCACGCTACTAACCGGCGTGCGCTTTTGCTTCTACCTCTTATGCTGGCGTTGGTGGGGGCCTGGTTTGCGATTCGCTGGTATACGGGTAACACCGTTGCCGAATACGGACCGGGCCTTGAAGAAGGCGGAATTGAGGCCGCCCGTTCGGCCGTACGTCTGGCTCCGAGGGATCCATTGACATACTGGCGGCTGGCGCAGCTCGAAGAGAAAGATTTTGGCTCCAACCAGATGGACCTCGCGGTCAGACATTACGCTGACGCAGTGGCACTCTCACCTAATGATTACCGATTATGGATGGAGTTCGGGCGCGTGCTTGAAGAGAACGGTAACGTGACTCAGGCAGAAACGGCGCTGCGCCATGCCGTTGAGCTCGCCCCAAGTTACGCATATCCCCACTGGTACCTGGGCAATCTTTTGTTGCGGGCGGATAGAACAGATGAGGCCTTTTCTGAATTGCGACTCGTCGCAGAGTCTACGCCGTCCTTGCGACCGCAGGTCTTCAGTCTTGCATTGAAGGTATTCGGTGAAGATGCCGAAGCGATCAAGAATGCCATGGGCACATCAACGGAACTGAGGGGTCAGTTGGCATCTTACTTTATTGCCGGTAACAAGCTGGACGATGCGCTTCGGTTGTGGAACAGCTTCAGCCCCGCGGAGAAAAAGGAGCAGCATGTAACCGGCGAAGAGGTCCTGAAGGCGTTGGCGGCTTCGAAAAGGTTTCACGCTGCGCTCGATGTTGCCAGTGAACTGGCGCCGGAGGACAAAGCTAAACCTCTACTCAACCAGTTCTTCAATGGAGGCTTCGAAACAGGTACCGGTCCTAGCGGCGCCACTGTGTTTGGCTGGCAAATAACGTCAATTCCGCAGGCTCAGACGATCATCGATTCAGATCAACATCACCAGGGCGGTCGTAGCCTGCGTATCTTTTACAGGTCCAATTCGACGTTGACCCTTAACACCGTTGCGCAACTAGTTGTTGTGGAACCGCGCACTCAGTACATGTTCGAATGCTACGTGCGCACGGATCAGCTAAAAAGCGCCGGCACTCCCTTGTTTGAAATTGTGGACGAAACAAATGGCGCCGTGTTGGGAGCATCCGCGCCAGTCCCCTCAGGCACCTCGAACTGGTTCCAACTTACTATCAATTTCGAAACCAAAGCGAGTACCGAAGCCGTGAGATTGCGGATTAATCGTGCGTCTTGCGGTCAAGATCCAGTGTGCCCGATTTTTGGAACTGTCTGGTATGACGACTTCAATCTCCAGCGCGCCGGCCGAGTTGCCGGACCAAAAACTACAAACGACGTCAAGACACACAACGCCGGAACGATGGGCGCGCGTTGAACCGACACACACGTTTGCCAGCCGCTTCGTGTTTCTTATCTTGTGTGGGTCCATCGTCTTAACCACGCTCGCTTACGGCACTGTGCACTACTGGTCTCTGGCCGTTTTTACTCTGGGAGCAGCGGCAATTGTTACGCTCTGGGTTGCAGACGCCTGGCGATTGCGGACGTTGCGCATCAGTCGGAACATTTTGCAACTGCCGCTGGTTGGAACGTTTGTCCTCGGATTGGTTCAGCTTTTGCCGCTTGGCAGGGGTGCCAACACCGGCGGCTTGCCTGTTAACCCGCTGCGGGCCCTATCCGCAGATCCTTACTCGACACAGCTCTTCCTGGTGCAATTTGCTGCTCTGCTAGTCTATTTTGCAGCCACCCTTCTTTTTGTCGACAGCCCGCATCGCCTGCGCCTCCTGGTGAGGACGATTACGATTTTTGGATTTCTCCTGGCGATGTTTGGCCTGATTCAATCCCTTACCAGCAGCCCCACAAAGATTTATTGGATCCGCGAGTTGCCGCAGAGCACTTCCTTTGGCCCATTCATCAATCGCCACCATTTCGCCGGCTATATGGAGCTGGCAATGGCCATCCCGCTGGGCTTGCTCTTTTCCGGAGTAATCGAAAGTCAGAAGCGTCTGCTTTACGTTTTTGCCGTTACCTTGATGGGAGTAGCCCTGGTCCTGACAAACTCGCGTGGCGGAATTATCAGTCTGGTGGCCGAGCTCTTCTTTCTTGTTGTGGTTTCCGCCGTCGGATTAAAAGGAAGGACTCGCGCCCATGACAGAAACGCGCGTGCCTTCGCTGCGATAAAGCGACTGGCGCTGGCGCTGGCAATGGTGATTGCACTTGTGGGTGGAGTGGTATTGCTGGGCGGCGCCTCTGTCTTCACACGCTTTCTGGGAACAGTCAACGCTGAGGATCCGACAACTGGACGCACGCATTTCTGGGCGGTGACGGCCGAAATAATAAAGCATCATCCGATCATCGGCGCGGGCCTGGGCGCCTACAGCGTGCTCTACCCACGTTATGATTCCCGCAACGGCCTATTCCGGCTCGAGCAAGCACACAACGATTACTTGCAAGTTCTCGCTGATGGAGGAGTCGTGGGCGCAGCATTGGGCTTGTTCTTCATCATCGTTTTGTTTCGAACCGGTTTCGCACGTCGAGAAACGCATGACGACTTCAGACGTGGCGTGTCCACCGGCGCTCTGGCGGGGTGTTTTGCTGTGCTGGTACATAGTTTCTTTGACTTCACATTGCACACGACATCGAACGCTTTGCTCTTTTTGGTCCTTGCCGGGCTCGCGACTATGGACGCGCGGATCGAGCGTGGTGGAGGACGTAAACTGAAAAGGCGTTCGCGATCGCAAACGGAAACTGTGACTGAGGATGCTGTTCTGGCAGGCTGAGTCGCAGCAGCTATCGAGGGGCAGCTTGGTGGATCATTGCAGCCGAATTTCAAATGCCCTGATTTCGATTTCGTGAAAGCAGCAAGTCGTTCATTGTATCTTTCCAGGAAGACCATGTAGTCTGTCTGTCGCCCGATGAAATCCTTCACCAGGAAAGTAGCGGTAGGAGTAAGGAGATTTAGGCATTGTCCTCAGCAGCCGCAGCAAAGACAACCAATGAATTTGAGCCCTCGCAGGTTGCCGCGACGCTGCCACAGCTTTGCCTGGAAGCTATTCGGCGTCATGCCAAATCCGACGCGTTAAATCAAAAGCAGGGCGGCAAATGGCTGCATATTTCTGCGGACGCATTTATCAGGCGAGTGAGGCACGTAGCACTCGGACTGGCTGAACTTGGCATAACCGCGGGCGATCGAGTAGCGCTACTCTCAGAGAATCGTCCTGAATGGTCCATAGTAGACCTGGCAATTCTAAGTCTTGGAGCAGTAAATGTTCCCATCTACACGACCCAGGCTGTGGACCAGGTGCGCTTTATCATCGAGGACTCCGGCGCGCGGGCGATCTTTGTTTCTGGACGCAGGGTTTTCAAGCACGCTCGTGAGGGACTCGAAAACAGTAATACGCTGGAAAGGATTATTTTCTTCGACGGTGACGCAGGAGTGGCCGGCGAACGCCTAATAACCCTGGAAGGGATTGAAAAGATCGGAGCGCACCGCGATCAGCATGATCCTAAGGCTTTTGCCGCTCTGTCTTTAGCAATTCAATCATCTGACCTGGCCACAATCATTTACACTTCGGGCACAACCGGAGTGCCCAAGGGGGTGATGCTCACTCACGCGAACTTCATTTCAAATGTTATTTCCGCGACGAACGGACTTCCAATCGAGCCCACCGATGTCGCGCTATCGGTGCTGCCGCTGTCACACATCTTCGAACGAACTTGCTTCTACGTGTTTTGCTACAACGGCGTTTCAGTCTACTACGCAGCCGCGTTTGATCAGGTAGCTGAGTATTTGCGCGAAGTTCGCCCAACCATTATGACTGCGGTTCCGCGTCTTTTTGAGAAGGTCTACCACCGGATTGTAAAGAAAGGTATGTCAGCAGGAGGCTGGAAAAAGAGAGTCTTCGAGCGCTCTTTGCAGGTTGGTCAGCGTTACGCCGAAATAACCGACAAGGGCCAGCCAGTACCGCCGTTGTTGGAGATTCAGCAATCGATCGCTAATCGTTTAGTGTTCGCAAAGTGGCGCGCTGCGATCGGAGGCCGCCTGCGTTATTTCGTTTCCGGCGGGGCTCCGCTTTCACCGGCGCTCTCGTACTCTTTTCTAGCAGCCGGAATCCCAATCTTGCAGGGCTACGGCATGACTGAGACGTGCATAGTTTCAGCTAATCGCCCGGACGACAATAGAGTGGGCTCGGTAGGCAAGCC
>DASXRU010000200.1:0-5832 GCA_036506395.1 Pyrinomonadaceae bacterium
AAACGCTCTGTTGCTGGCCGAAGTATGCCCTACCGTTACAATGGTCCATCGCGGCCGGAAGCTTGGGGCGCGTCGTGAATTCGCCGAAAGATTGGGCACGAACCATTGCATCACAGTGTTTCGGGAATCCAGCGTGCAGCGAATCATTGGCAACGAAGAAGTCGCGGTCACGCGTGGCGGATTCAATCATACCGCGTCCCGCGAACTCCGATTCTCCGGGAATTCCCAGGCTTCGACGCCGCGTTCCGGTGGCAATGATAATGCTGATTGCCTTTAGCTCTTCACCACTACGCAGCTGGACGCGATGGGAGCGCAGGTCGATGCTCGCGATTTCAACGTTGGTCCAAAGATCGAACTCGGCATTCCTGGTCTGATCCAAAAAGCGATCGCGTAGCTCGCGCCCGTTGGCCGCGCTGACACCCAGATAGTTTTCTATTGGGTTGTAAACGGACAGGAGTTGTCCGCCGACTTCGCTGTTTTGCTCTAACACCAGCGTGTCCAGCCCCAGTTCATCGCACCAGCACGCCGCAGACAATCCGGCCGGCCCCGCGCCAATGATCAAAACATCGTGCATGACTTTAGATTGATTGTAGGTTTTTGATTTTCAGTTTGGCAAATAAGCAACTCTAGAGCGTTCGCCAAACCTGCTACCTGTGTTACCGCACCTGAGAATGCTTGTTTGCGGCTATGCCGCCGCACAGTGCGGAAAGGCTGTGCCTTTCCGCTAAGCGCTAATTTCTTTCTGAGGCTACGCCTCAGTATGGAGGCGTAGCCTCCAATCCAGATCAGATCTAACGGAAAGGCGAAGCCTTTCCGCACGTGCGGCGGCGAAGCCGCGAGTTACTACGTCAGAAATCAGGCGTTGGAATTCAGAGCGGCGGTGGCCTGGCTGGGAATTAACGTGGCCCGGACTTCTGCGGCTACCGTATCGGGCCCAAGGCAGGACCGGCCCAAGGTGCCGTCTTGATCTGAAAACTTAACAGCCGAAGTCATCTCGCTTGCATCCAGCTTCCACGAGCCTGCCGGCTGTTTCTCCAGTTCGTTAAGCCGGCCCACCAGAGAAGTAAAGTCGCGGCGGTTGATGCGCGGGCGCACAACGGTCTCGGCCCAGGAGTAGTAAGGATAGTCAATGCGGTAACTCCAGCCGCCGCTGGACGGGATGGCAATCACGAAGAGTTCGCCACGAGCGTGATGTGAAATGGCGGTGTAGGGCGCTGCGTGCCGCGTGGGACTGAAACCGGCGGAACTAAAAACTTCCGGCGCCAGTGTAACCAGAGAGAATTTGCCGGCAGTGTCTTCCGTTACGCGAGACGTGCCTTTAGCGAAGCTCTCCAGTGCCGCTGCGATCCGTTCCCAGGGCGCGCGCCACAACGGCTCATACTCATTCGTGTGTTCCAGTACGTGCGCAACCTTTGGCAGCACCAATTCATAAGCGCGCTCATCGTCCTCAACAGCCTCGCCGGCAAGATAACTGGCGAGCGGCGAGCCGGACTCTTCCTCCACCGGCGATTCCGAGCCCTGGATCACGATGCTGGCGCGCACCGCGTCTTCTCCACTAAATTCCGAGAAGTCACCCGCCTCAGCCGCGGCGATCAGTTTCTCGCGCAGCTCCAGCGATCGTTTCCCGGTAAGCACGGTCCAAACGGAAAGCACGCCGTCAGTGTCGAAGTGATTGTTGGTGACAAGATCGATCCCCTGGGTCAGCTCATCGTGATTAGGCGCGTTTACCAGGTTCAGGGCAATCTCAGTAGAAGTATCGGCCTTAACCGCAGCAGGTGTCTCATTGCCTTGCCAGTGTGAAAAGTGAACAGCATGCCCCACGGTGCCGTCCACGGAAAGCTTCGGCACGTCATCAAGTCCGGCGTGATAGTACTCAAATCGCATCTGGAATTCCTGCACGCGCAAACTGACAGTTTGCGTTGCAAACTAATAAGCTGGTGGGTCGCTCTCGGAAGCAGACAAGCCCTTCTTGTCAGCGCCCCGCACGGTTCCGTCAGGGCCCATATAGAACGAACGGTAACCACCGCCCAGGCCGTACGTCATGGGCGTAGCCAGGGCCCGGTAAGTTAATCCATCGACGTTCATACCCAACCGATAACCGCGTGAACCACGCTTTAAGTAGTCACCGTAATTGTTAAGCTGACCGGAGCGATCCAATTCGTCAATGGTGCCGTACCGGAAGTTGCGGATCATGAATGTCTTTTGCGCATCGCTAATGTTGTGCAGACCCTGGATGGCGTCCTTCTCGTAGCTCTTTGTTCGTTCAGTTAGATAGTAGTAACTACCAGCGGCGATCGCGATGATAACGACCGCCAATCCCACGCACCCAAGGCCACCGAGAACGAGGATGCGTTTCTTTTTGTCGCGGACTGGGGCTGATTTGGCTTCCGGCGTTACCTGGTCCTGCACAGTCGGGTTCCTCTCCTTCTGGTTCTGTTCTACTTGCTGCTATGGATGGATGAAATTATAGCAGGCGCATTTGCTAAAGCAGAGCCGGAGATGTCCAGGCGAATTTCAAGCTGCAGTGGGTGAGACGAGACTTGCGGAGGGTGGCCGAAATTCTTTAGCCGCGTTCACGCGGCTTTCCCGCAGGGTTACTAGACCGGGCGTTTTACGCCCGGGTTAGGATGCACCAGAATCGCAAGGCCCGTTTCAACGGGCTTACCTCTAAGGCTTTAGCCGGGATGCTGAAGCTGTAATTAAAGCACGCTGAAGCGCGCTGAGGCCTTCCCTCATTGGCTGAACCAGCACTCAAAAGCGCTGGTCTATTAACCCTTCGGGAAAGCCGTCTAAAGACGGCTGCTGCCCAGTAAGCATCAATGCATTTTCAAAGTAACCCACTATTGAAAATTTAGAGGGGCCGGCTAATTCAAATTCTTAACGGGTCCTGTTTGAATCTGCTCTCTGGGCACTTGTCTTAATGTTGCTGAGGGATTATTGTCCGCCTTCTGGTTTCCTTGAAATCTGAGTGCGCGTTCGATCCCGGCAACGCGATCGTGCTGCGCGGCGCAGTTCGTTTTGTTCATGCAGCAAATTATCCACGCCCCAACCCAAATCAGGAGACTCTTTGACATGAAACGCCAGATTGCTATTGCTTTGCTTCTGTTCGCGCTCCTTGCGCCATACGCGACCTTCGGCCAACAGCCGGCAGCTGCATCAGCACCACAAACACCGGCTGGTCCGGCAACACCCGCGAAGGATCCCAACGATCCCGTCGAGCGAATCAAAGACGAAGGAATGAATCACTCCCAGGTAATGGAGACGTTGAGTTACCTCAGCGATGTCATTGGTCCGCGCCTGACAGCTTCGCCAAATATGAAACGATCCAATGAATGGACGCGCGACAAACTCAGCTCCTGGGGATTGCAAAATGCGCACCTGGAACCGTGGGGACCGTTCGGGCGCGGCTGGACACTGCAACGGTTTTCCGCCCAGGTAGTTGAGCCGCAGGATATTCCGCTTATCGCTTATCCCAAGGCGTGGTCGCCCGCAACCAATGGCGCGGTGACTGGCGAGGTTGTTTTCCTGGACGCGAAAACCGAAGCGGATTTGGAAAAGTATAAGGGCAAGTTAAAAGGCGCGATCGTTATGACCGCGCCGATGCGCGAAGTAAAAGCGCGTTTCGAGCCGCTAAGTACGCGCCGCGACGAGAAGAATTTGCTGGCGCTCGCCGATGCGCCGGCTCCCGGAGGAGGCCAGGGGCGTGGAGGTTTTCGCATGACTCCTGAGCAGCGCGCGGCGTTACAGTTTAATGTGCGAAAGCTTATGTTCGCGCAGGATGAAGGCGCGGCTGTGCTGGTGGATCCGAGCCGCGCGGGCGATGGCGGAACGATTTTTGTGCAACAGGCCACCGTGCCGCAACTCGTACCGGACGTTCCTTTTGGTCCCGGCGCGCCGCGACAAAAAACTGCTTATGACAAGGACGCGCCGAAGTACCTGCCCCAGATTGTGCTCGCGAACGAACATTACAACCGCATCCTTCGCATGCTCCAGGCCGGCGAGAAAGTGAAGATGGAAGTGAACATTGCCGTGCAATGGCAGGACGCTGATCCGATGGGCTACAACACCGTGGCCGAGATTCCGGGAACGGATCTAAAGGACGAAGTTGTGATGCTGGGCGGTCACATGGATTCGTGGCATTCGGGCACCGGCGCCACCGATAACGGGGCCGGCGTCGCGGTGGCGATGGAAGCGGTGCGCATCCTGCAAACCTTGAAGTTGCAACCACGGCGCACCATTCGGGTCGCGTTGTGGACTGGAGAAGAGCAGGGATTGCTCGGGTCGGCTGCTTATGTGGCGCAGCATTTTGGCAAAATGGAGCCCGGGAATCCGGGCGTCGTCCCTCCTGGAACTCCGAATAGCCAGCCCGCAGCGCCGCCGAAGCTTGTAACCATGCCCGATTATGAAAAGTTTGATGCGTACTTCAATCTCGACAACGGTACCGGCAAGATTCGCGGCGTCTATCTGCAAGGCAACGAAGCCGTGCGGCCGTTGTTTCGCCAGTGGCTGATGCCATTCCGCGATGCCGGCGCCCAGACCTTATCAATCTCAAACACGGGCGGCACCGACCATCTTTCGTTTGATCGCATCGGCCTGCCGGGTTTTCAATTCATTCAGGATGAAATTGAGTACGACACCCGCACGCATCACTCGAACCAGGATGTCTTCGATCGGATTCAGGCGGATGACATGAAGCAGGCGGCAACGATCATGGCCTGGTTTGTTTACAACACGGCCATCAGAGATGAAAAGCTGCCGCGCAAGCCGGCGCCGGGAAGGTGAGGCGAAGGTAAAAGGAAAAAGGTAAAAGGAAAAAAGTAGGCCGGTGGGCTACTTGCTCTGGACGACGTACTCGGCCAGGTACCGCCGCAGCTTTTCGCGATTGGCCTCGCGATAAGCGGAGTAGTCACGCGAGATTCCTTCGTCAGCACGGGCCAGGAGCACGTAAGCCTCGAGCAAACCATCCTCGTTTAGCTTGACGAGATATCCCATTGATTCATCCAGCAACTTAACCTTACCGGATTTCAGATCCCTGGCCGCAGCCTCCGCCACCGTGCGCAATGCTTCCGCCTCTTCCCGCAAGCTATGCCGGTAAACTGTCTCTTTCGGAAACTCTTTGACAAAACGCTCATTAGTCCAGGCCACTGCTTTGATGGGTGACTCGATTCGCGGATGGGAGAGCCCAACTCTATTCCCTCTGGCCCATTGAATAAGTCCATTCCAGGAGATTTCTTTATAAGGCTCGGCGATGATTGCATCAATCGCTCTGGCGCGCGATTCATCCATCTTGCCCTGGCGCAACAGTGAATCGCTCCAGTAGCGATAGGCCGTATCTCTGTTCGGATCTATGGTGACCGCTCTGGCGTACCACTCATCAGCCTGACCCCACTGCTTCTCTTGGAAATAGGTATCAGCGATAAAGACGGCCGCCTCGTACAAAGTAGGTTCGAGTTGAAGCGCTCGCAAATACGAGGTGCGGGCTTTTGATTGATCGCCGCGGGCAAAAGCTGCCTCGCCTTCCTTCATCGCTTTGTCAGCCAGCTCGTTTAAAGAGAAGTCCGCGCTGCCGCCGTCGGCAGGTATTTGGTTCAAGATTGGCTGCAGAACTTCGACGTTATAGTTCAACCCGACTGCCCGCAGTAGAGTATTGCGAGCGGTAATCCGAGCTTGCCGGCGCGCGTCTTCATCCTTCAGCGTGGCCGCTAATGCCAGTTGAGCAAAGCCGAGATGCTGCAAAACGGCGCCGTCGTCCGGCCTGGCTGCGGCTAGTTTCTGCAGGACCGGCAGCGCTTGCGTCATCTTCCCCTTTTCGAAGAGCTGGAAAGCCTGCTG
>DASXRU010000201.1:0-20534 GCA_036506395.1 Pyrinomonadaceae bacterium
GCAATCTTGTCTGCCGATTCCGAAACTACATAGACGAGATAGTCTTTGTCAGGTTTTGTCTGGGCGAACGTAGTTAATGCGAAGAACGCGATCGGCAGAAAGCCGGAAATGGAAGCAGCGGTTAATCGAGTCATACTACGGCTTTCCTGGTTTCACGGCTTTGGGTGGTGGATTGCTTTTCTCCGGCTCATCAGGCGGGAAATCTTTGTCATCGATATCGATAATCTTCAACTCTGAACCAAACTTTCGGTAGCCGCGAAAGAGAATGTCGTTGCGGGTTTGAACGACGCGCGGCCCTTCTCGCGCCGTTAACTGAATTATTGCTCGCGAAGGCAACAGGTGTTGCTGTTCATTGATGGTGACCCAGTCGTAGTCAATAACGCTGCTGGCAGCGGTCACCGGAAAATCCGACGGTATCTCAGTCGAGACGTCCTCCAGACGCAGCACGCGATTCGTTTCCCGATCGATCCAGATTCTGCCGCGATAACCGGTGACTACAGAGGCTTCTACCGCGCCGCCGGCCTTGATAGTCTGCGCGGAAAACTCCCGCTTTACTTCAAACTCGTAAACCAGCGTGCGACGGTTGCGCAACAGATCGGTATCGACAAGACGGAATTTAGCTTGCCGTTTTGGCCGGAACAGTTCGGAGAGGATCGATACGTACTCGCCAGTCGAGGTGGTCCCGCCCAGCCGCCCGGAATAATCCGATCCCTCGCGAGCCTCCGTGTCGGGTTGCAGCCCATTAACGGCGAGCAGCTTGTACTGTTCGCCCCCGTTCGCACGGTAACTGACGGCGATAGTCAGCCGATCGTAAATACTCCAGTTGTTCGTTTTCCCAAAAGCCTGCGAGCGGGTGATCTGCTGCTTCACAAGAAAATCCGGCATCTTTTCCGCGGCAGCAAGGGTGGCGGCGCGAGTTTTTTCCAGCAGTTCCAGACCTTCCGTCTCGGCCGGCAGGGCAGCTTCTTTCGGATTCAGTCGCCGGCGCTCTGCTTCTTCCAGGGTGCGCCGCAACAGAGCATCGTTACCGCTCTTGGTGGCCACCAGAGATCGCAAACCGTCAGTCAAAGGAAATCCGAGACCGCGCGTTCTGATCTGTTCTACAACTTCGTCGCGCTTTTCCGGATGGGTGGGTAACTCATAGACCAAACGGACCAGTTCCTTGCTGGTCAACGGGGTTGGGGATTGAGCCCGGCCAGGCAAAGAGCCCAACATCAGAAAGATTGTCAGGATCATTAATCCCAATACGAATTTGTTTTTGCGAATCATAATTTACTTTTGATGCGGAAGCCTGCGAATCACTTCCTCGCTTATGATAAACGTGCCGGGTGGTGTGTCAATCAGCGAAGGTTCAGCCAACAATATCCCAACGGTTCCAGTTGCTTCGGCCACCTGCAGAGTAATATCCACGGCGATCAACTCTTTAGAAATAAGCACAACGCTGGTTCGATGAGATTTGCGCGATGCGGTTGCCCACGCCTCCGGCTTTTATGTCCAGCGCCTCCTGCTTTTAGTTTGCGCAGAGCTGCGTAATCGCGGATCTCAAGATCCCGACGCAATTCTCCAGCTGATCGACCGGAACGAATTCGCCGGTGCGATGGGCTACGCGAATATCTCCCGGACCGAACACAACCGCCTCCGCCCCCAGAGAGATCATTTGCGGCGCTTCCGTGCCAAAAGCCACGGTGCCTGATTGCCGGCCGCTCGCGGCTTCGAGCAACTGCACCAGGGGCGAGTCAGCCTGCGTCTCGAACCTTTCATCGGCGCGCGCGGCGTTAATTTCGCAGCTGAATTCAGGATCCTGTTTCCGCAGCTCTTCGACTGCGCTCTTGACGCGATCAAGCACCTGGTCGCTTTTCTGGTTCGGTATTGGCCGCCATTCAAGCGTGAAGTAACACTCGCCGGCGATTACGTTCTTGGCGGTGCCGCCTTTGAGGATGCCGACATTCAGAGTCGTGAAGGGCGGGTCGAAACCAGGTTGCTGTTCCTGCTTCAAGTCCTCTGCGATACGTTCAATTATTGAAATTAACCTTGCGGCGCGAAAATTTGCCGACCGTCCAATTGCAGGATACGCACTGTGCGCCTCACGGCCGTGAACGGTGATTTCCGCAAGGGAATAACCCTTTCCCGCACGCATCGGTTGGAGCGAAGTGGGCTCACCCACGATTGCGTAGCGCGGGCGAAAAGGACGCGCTGCGGCCAAACGCTTTGCACCAAGACAGCCGACTTCTTCGTCGGCAGTGAAGACCAGCGCCAGCGGGCGCTTCAAGCTTGCCACATCCAGGCTTTCCAATGCCGTCAGTGTGGCGGCGATAAAAGCTTTCGTGTCGCAGGCGCCACGGCCATAGAGTTTGCCGTCGCGTTCTGTCAGGTAGAGCGCTTCGGACCAACCAGAATCGTAAGGGACAGTATCAGTGTGGCCGACGAGGGCCAACTCAACCGTGGCGCGGGCTTCAGCCGGTGAATCATGGATTAGAGTCTGACCCGTTGAATCACAGACTGAAGTCTGTGCCACGAGGTTCAACTTTTCGAGGCCGGATTGATCTGTGTAGGGAAATCTTCTAACCTTCAAACCAGCAGCTGCGCAACGCGCAACCAGGTAGGCAACAATTCCCGCGTTTGACCGCGATGACACGGAGTCGATGCTGACCAGTTTTGCGAGTGTCTCTTTAACAGTCATTTTTAACTAAGCGGGGGCATGCCCCCTTCCCGACTACAAGTTTTCCAGGGTGCAAGTTTTCAACAGAAGGGCGCCGGCGCTAATCCACCCTTTGCAATTAAGTTTACAAGAGTCTTCCTGGAACACATGCAGTCAGGAAGGGGGCATGCCCCCGCTATCTTTTCCTGCTCCCCAAAGCTTCTCTTGCAGCTTTGAGAATCGCTCAATAATGTCTTCCTGCTGCTGGTGGCGGCCCTCCGATACGATTTGCGTGCCACCCACGACGACATCAAGCACTGCCGCGCGCGAAAGTGAAAATACAACGCTGGCCAGCAAATCATCACCCGATGCGCCGGCAATTGAAGCATCATTAAGGTCCACGGTGAAGAAGTCGGCCGGACGTCCGGGCTCCAGAGTTCCACCAGAAGCGCCGATGGCCTTCGCGCCGTTGATGGTGGCGCAATCGAAAAGCCGCGTCGCAAGCACAGGAGCCCCACCTTCAGGAAGCACTCCGGAGGCCAACACAGCCCGCTCCATGCGCTGCAACCTCAGGTGATATTCCAACTCCCGCGCATCTTCCAGCAAGTCGATCTGTGCGTGGCTGTCTGTGCCGAGCGCAATGGTGACCCCTTGTTTGAAATAGGCATCCGCCGGAATGACTCCATCGCCGAGATTTCGCTCTGTGGTTGGACAGGCGCAAACGGTAGCGCCGCCGCGGCCCAGCGTAGCGATGGCCTTTGGCGTGACATGAATCGCATGAACAGCGGTGAAGCGATCGCCGAGTAGTCCCTCAGTCTCGAGCAAGGCAACGGGACTGCGACCGTATTCCTGAATGCAGGCGGACACTTCGGCCGTCTGCTCGGCGACGTGCATGTGCACAGGCAGCTCGCGCTCGTTTGCATAAGCGACAACCTGGCGCAGGTAATCCAAAGGGACGGCGCGCACGCTGTGCGGAGCGACTCCCACCCAGGTGGTCGGGCTTCTGTTCAGGTCGCCAACCAACGCTTCCAGATTTCGCACGTAGGTTTCCGGATCGTGTTCAATGAACCGGGCCTGCCCTGGATTCGGTTCGGTTTGAAAGCCCGCCCGCGCATATGCCACGCGAAGCAGCGCGATGCGCAGGCCCACATCGCGCGCGGCACGCACAACTTCTTTCGCCAAGAGATTCGGATCGTCGTAAGGCAGACCTTCAGGGTTGTGGTGAAGATAATGGAATTCACCCACCGCGGTGATGCCTCCCAGAATCATTTCCAGAAAAGCCATGCGGCTGGCGTCATAGATATCTCCCGGGGTCAGACGCGCTGCGGCGGAGTACATCATCTCGCGCCAGGTCCAGAAGCTATCTTGCTGATTTGCGGTGCGATGTTCCGTTCGCCCGCGCAGAACTCTTTGAAAGGCGTGCGAGTGTGCGTTGACCAGGCCGGGTAACAGTGCGCGATTCGCCAGCCGAGTTGGATGTTCGACCTCGCCTGCGGGAGCGAGGCGCACGATCCGCCCGGCAGCGTCGCAAACCAATGCCACGCCGTGCTGAAAGCGGCCATCGGCGTAAATCAGATCCGGCAGCCAGGTTGTTTGGTTTGAATCGTTCAATGTCGAAACACCCTTGTTAACAAACTTGCAGTCAGGAAGGGGGCATGCCCCCGCTCTTAAACCTCATCCCCAGAACCTCTCGGGCGGCCGTGCGGTCACCGGTGCAACTGATCCGGCGCGGCGCATCGAGAAACTTCAGCTCAAACCCCAGGTCTTTATACAGCTCGACAATGCGCGGCGTTGCCTGATTCGACAAGATCACTGGCCCGCGATGCCTTACCAGCCACAGAGCCGTGCGCACTTGATCGTCCCAGCTAAAACCACCCGCGCTGTAGCTCGTGAATTCAACATCGTAAGGCGGGTCGGCATAGATAAAATCTTCGGGTTCAAGTGTCAGATCCTCGAGGTCAACCTTCGTAAAAGCCCAGCGCCCCAGCAGCTCGCGATAATCATGAAAGTCGCTCGCGTAATTGATCGTCTTGTACTTTCCAAATGGCACATTGTATTCGCCGCTGCGGTTGAAGCGGCACAGACCATTGAAGCACGTGCGGTTCAGGTAGTAGAAAAGCTGGGCTCCCTCAGCAGTTTCTGCTTTGCCTTCGCTAATTAACTGATTGAAAAGATCGCGCTGCGTGTAAAAAAGCCGCTCGTCGTTGCGCATCTCAATGTTGACTTCCAGACCGCATTGAATCTGACGATAGAAATTTATTAAGTGAGGATTGGCGTCGTTGAGCAAAGCGCGTTCGGGTTCGAGTCCCAGAGCCACTGCCAGCCCGCCGCAAAAAGGCTCGACGTAGCGACGATGTCGATGTGCTTGCCAGAGCGGCTCAATGTGTTCCAGAAGCCAGCGTTTGCCACCGGCCCATTTGAGCGGGGGATTGAGAGCGGGCAAAGTTCGAATCTGAACGCGTTGCGCTTTGGTGGTAGTCATGCGCGGGCCAACGATAGCAAGCGGAGCAGCAAACGGGCAAGATATCGCGGAGCGCCGGAAACCCGCGGTGTTCAATAACAAGCCGAGTACGACCTGTATTCGAAGCCGGACGATCAGGTCCTACTTTTCTTCCTTAACTTTTTCCGCTGCGCTTCAGGAAGCTCAGCAGGGCCTTTTCCGCCACGTGTAAACCTCGTGTCCGGTGCTTCACTAACTCTGCGACCGTTTGAAAGTAGCGGCGAATTACTATTCCCTGCTCAAAGCTTTCGATTATTTCAGGACAGATATAAGAAGAGCGGCACACCGCCGGTGTATTTCCCAAAATTTCTGCGGCCTCGTTTATGGCGTCCACAATTTTTCTCTTACGTTCTGGTTCTGTGTCATCAACACTGGCGCCGGCGCGGGCCAGGGCGCAGGCGCATGCCAGCGTCCCCGCCCAAGTGCGAAAGTCCTTGGCGCTGAACTTGGCGCCCATCACCTCTTTGATGTACTCGTTGATGTGACGTCCTGTGATGTTAATGAAATGTCCTTCATCGTCAAGATACTTGAACACTTCGCTGCGCCGGTCTTTCAAAAGTTGTCGCACTACTCTGGCCACCTTGCGGTCTTTCAACTCTCGATGCTGCTGTACACCGGACTTGCCCGGAAAGTCGAACTCAATCAAATCGCCTCTGACGCGGACGTGTCGAACGCGCAAGGTCGAAATGCCGTAGCTGCCGTTCTCACTCGCGTAGACCTGGCTTCCGGGTCTCATGTAGCAGGTTGAAAGTATTCGCAGAATGGCAGCCAGCACTTTTTCGCGTCCGAGTCCCGGGAGTTTCAGATGGCGCGCCACAGCTTTCCGCATTTGTGGTAAAGCCTCTGCGAATTTCACCAGCCGTTCAAACTTACGCTGTTCCTGTCGTTTGACGTGCCGTTCGTGATAGAGGTACTGCCAACGGCCGGCAGCATCTTTTCCGACAACCTGCACCAGTCCGGTGGCAGCTGGATTGATCGCTACCTCAGTCCATGCCGGAGGAATGACCAGTGTTTCGATCCGGGCCAGGTCTATGGCGCTGGGTTTCTTCCCGTCCGCATTGACGTAACGAAATCCTTTGCTGGGTGTGCCTCGGCGCAGGATTCCGCTGTTATGAAGCTTTTCTTGATGAGTCATTCCCGATCCTGGTTCTACTGGTGACTAGAGAGTTTTTAGGGGAAGCAAACGAGAAAGCCTTTGGGCGGTTCTTGGGGAGGATCTGGTGCCGGAGGTCGGACTCGAACCGACATGAGTGTGACCTCGCCAGATTTTGAGTCTGGTGCGTATACCAATTTCGCCACTCCGGCTGGGCGGGTCAGGCCATGATAAAGGCTCAAAGGGCTGCCGTCAACTTTGCTTCCTTAACCAAAAACGCCCGCCAAATCAACAGTTTATTGATTGTGAACAAATATGTTTGCCATGGTTGGTCAAACCTTGTAGAATTTCGATGCCTGCTTTGAAGCTCGAAACTCGGCAGCGCAGATTTCGGCAATCGACACTCTTCTTGTTGTCGTTCAGATTAGCCTACTGGTTCCTCAGGTTCTACCCCCAAAAAAGAACACGGTCAAGAACGGAAATATATGACCCACCAAAGTAATGCTTCGGCGCGAATCCTGATTGTAGATGATGAGTTGGACATACGCGGTGTGCTGTCGGATTTGTTGAGCGAGGAGTATGAATGCGCGGAAGCGGCTTCGGCGGCGGAGGCACTGGCACTGCTGCGAGCGGCGGACTATGAGCTGGTAATCAGCGACATTACTATGCCGGGGATGAGCGGGCTGGAAATGATTCCGCACGTGAAGGAGATCGCGCCCGAAACAGTAGTGGTGATGATCAGCGGCATGCAGACGGTGGAGAGCGCCATCGAAGCATTGCGGGTTGGCGCGTTCGACTACCTGATGAAGCCGTTCGATCTGCGTCAGGTGGAAGCGGGTGTGAAGCGTGCGTTGGAGCATCGCGACCTCCTGGTAGCGAAGCGGCTATACGATTACCAGCTTGAAGAGTTGGTTGAGTTGCGGACAGCGGAATTGGACCATGCGCTTGACTCGCTGGAGGAAGCGTACCGTTCGACCCTGCGAGCCTTGACGGCGGCCCTGGAAACGCGCGATGCGGAAACGCATGGACATTCAGAGCGAGTGGTAAGTTACAGTTTGCGTTTGGGGCGCGAATACGGTCTGAGCCGCGAGCAATTGAAAGCTTTGGAGTTTGGCGCTCTGCTGCATGACATTGGCAAGATTGGCGTGCCGGATGCGATTTTGCGCAAACCGGCAAAGCTGACCGAAGAAGAGTGGGTGCGAATGCGAGAGCATCCCTTGCACGGGCAGCAGATTTTGCGTGGCATAGAGTTTCTGGAAGGGGCGGCCCGGGTGGTAGCGCAGCATCACGAGAAGTGGGACGGATCGGGATACCCTTTGAGGTTACGCGGCGAAGAGATTGACTTGTGTGCGCGTATTTTTGCAGTGGCCGACGCCTTCGATGCCATAACCAGCGACCGCGTGTACCGCAAAGGAAAATCGTATGCCGCCGCCGCTAAAGAACTTGACGAGTGGGCCGGGCGGCAGTTTGACGCCGACGTGATCGCAGCCTTTCACCGTGTACCCCAGGCAGATTGGGATAAGTTGTACCGTCGATCGTTAATGAGACAAGCAGAGTCCAGAACTGACCAGCCGTTAGAGCCCATAGTCGATCCCAGACTGGAAACAGTCGTCCACTAGGTCGCCTTCCTAAAAATCACCCAACTGAAAGTTGTTATGGTGGTGTCGCGACGTATCCGCGACGCGCGCGTAGAAGAAGCCCAACGCGTCTTGAGGCGACCTCTATGCGACGGTACTCACCTATTTGGTGGTCTATATCTGGCCACCAGGCTGACTCCTATTGGAGCCGGCGCATAGTTAATGAAGTAACTCTCGGCGCCGAATATCCACGCCAGCGCGTCGTTAATTAAGCCCGGATGGTTATCTTCAGCATCGCTTCGGGGACGGTTGCCGAGACCCATGGCGCGACGGTTCAATCGCACAAGTGCTGCCAGCGGGAAAAGGAACGTGTTGAAATATTGGAGTCGGTAATTCGACAGTCCGGCCTCGCGGAATAAATGGGAGAGAGAGTGTCTAGTGTACCTGCGGCGATGTTCGCTCACCACATCCTGGCCTCCCCACAGACTGGGTAGCGCGGGAACGGTGATTAGGAGTAGTCCTCCGGGCTTAACTATTCGAGCAGCCTCGCGCAAGCCGGAGAGATCGTCATCAAGATGCTCGAACACGTCTAACGCAAGTACGACATCGAATGATGCATCGGCCAGGGGCGCGCTCTCTAATGTGCCGATGATAAATTCCGAGTAATCTGGCAGGCGGCGTCCATGAATGGGATCACGGTCAAGACCGACCACTCTGCCTTTGGGACCAGCAAAAGGGAACAGCCATTTAAGCGCCTCTGCAGGGCCACAGCCGACGGAAAGGATCTTCAGCGAAGGAGCTGAGTCAACCTCATGACGAAGGATTGATTCTATTACTCTTCGCCTTCCTCGAAACCACCAATGCCACTGCTGTAGCTCGCCGTATTGTTGCGCATAGTCACCTTGCATCAGGTTTTTCCCTGCGGCGTCGACCCATAATCTACCCCAGACTGGAAAAAGTCATTCACTGGGTTGTCTTCCTAAAGAATCACATGCCTGGAAAGTTGTTATGGCGGTGTTGCGACGTATCCGCGGCGCGCGCGCAGAAGAAGCCCCACACGTCTGGAGGCGACCTCTATGCGACGGTATTCACCTGGCTTTGCCTCTGAAAGCGGACGCCGGGGCCGATAGGTGACCACGTATTGCGCTCCGATCTCTCTCGCTACCTCATCGCTTTGCTTCAACATGTCATCGGTTGACTGAGGTAGGAAGATGCTCCCGCCCGATTCCGCGACCAGGGAAGTCAGCCGCTGCTCGCTCGCTACGGTTGCGTTGGCATAATCCTTGAACCAGCGCCGCATTTTTCTATCCGTGTCGATTGTGCCCAGGGTGAACGAAGGGGTTCGAGTCGTGCCGGGCGGAACCGTTGGGTCACCATTCGCGACCGGATTGCTCATTGGGTTGGCGTCCTTTGACACTCCTGGTCCCTGCTTGAAGATACCTCTCTTGTATCGCTGTTCTATCGCCGCGCGAACCATAGCCGTGTAACTGATGACGTGCACCGTTGCCTGCGTGGCCACCAATTGTTTGACGGCTTCTTCATATTTGATCTTGCCGCCCGGTGTTTCCACTCCGTCGGAGATTATGACGAGGTGCCGGCTACCCGGTGGTACAGCTTTTAACTGCTTCACGGCGGCCATGATGCCTTCCGAAAGACGCGCCCGTCTGCCCCCGGAAAGTTTGGTGTTGAGTAGGCGCGGGATATCGTCTTTTTCCGTGGTCCAATCCTGCAACACCTCTACGCGTTGGCTAAACTGTAAAACCGAAACCGAGTCGCCTTCTTTCAATCTGGCCAGCAAGCGCAAGGCAGTATCCCGAGTCGTCCTGGTGCTCTTGGCCATGGACATCTCGCCGCCCATATCCAAAAGAATAAGAACACTGGCCGGGATGTGCCGAACGCTTTTTATCTGCTGCGGCACGCCGTCTTCGAGCACGAGGATGTCGTCAATTTCAAGGCTGGGATCGAAGTGACCGTACTGATCGACGGCGAGTACGGGCAGTTGTACTTCCTCCGTGAAGATACGGACCGGCTCTTGCTCTTCATTGCGTCCTGGCGAAGGCGTGGGGGATGGCGACGGCTTTGATTCTTGTGCAAACGTTTGGGCGGCAAAAGCTAGCACCAGTGCCAGCGAAAGGCTCGGGAGCGATATTCTATTGGGCAAGTGATTACCTCAACGCAGGGTATCGAGCTTTAAGGCTGTTTGATGCCGAGGGCGGCCAATCCTTTGCTTAATGTTGGATTGATTTTGCAGCGGCCAGCCCTTCTGACTGCAGGTAAGCTTAGTTGAAACAAATTCCAAACTTCGAATATCAAGGTCCAACTGAAAAACCGGCCGTTAAAAAAGGGCGCCTACCGCCGCTCCTTTTCGGCGCTAACTCAATAGAGCATTCAACCGGCCGCTTTGCGTGCCTGGGCCTGCACGGCGGTAATGGCTACAGCGTCGACGATGTCTTCGGCTTTGCAGCCGCGGGAAAGATCGTTGGCGGGTCGCTCCAGGCCTTGCAGGATCGGGCCGATGGCGGTGGCCCCGGCGAGGCGTTCAGTCAGTTTGTAGGCGATGTTGCCTGATTGCAGATCGGGAAAGATAAGCACGTTTGCACGACCCGCAACTACCGAGCCCGGCGCTTTTGCCGCGGCCACTTCCGAAACCAAAGCCGCGTCGGCCTGAAGTTCGCCGTCGATGATTAACTCAGGCGCGCGGGCGCGGATAGTGCGGGTTGCTTCGACTACTCTATCAACCAGTTTATGGCGCGCGCTTCCTTTCGTGGAAAAAGAGAGCATAGCGACGCGCGGCTCCGCGCCCAGTAGAGCGCGACACGAATCAGCAGAAGCAATCGCGATCTCAGCAAGCTCGGCGGCGGTTGGATCGATTACTACACCGCAGTCTGCATAGATCAAAGTGCCTTCGTGTCCGAAACGCGAGTCAGGGAGCGCCATCACAAAAAAGCTTGAGACGAGTTTGAAACCGGCGCGCACGCCTATGCATTGGAGTGCCGCGCGCACCGTGTGCGACGTCGTATTAGTGGCGCCGGCCACGGAGCCGTCGGCACGTCCGGTGCGCACCATCAGGTTTCCGTAGTAGAGAGGATCGCGCAGGCTGGTTCTGGCTTCGTCCGCCATCAGTCCCTTGGCGCGTCGCAAATCGTGATAAAGCGAAACCATCTTGTCAAAGTCACCGGCCCGTGTGTGATCCAGTACTGACACGCCTCCCAGGTCAGCGCCCTGGTCCTGAGCGTGGGCTCGAATTTTCTCCTCGCTACCGAGCAGCGTCACTTGCGCCAGGCGCTGACGCACGCACATGCTGGCGGCCAGAACGGTGCGCGGGTCTTCACCTTCAGGCAACACGATGTGCTGGGGCCTGGCAGCGGCGCGTTGGCGTATGCGTTCGAGAATAGACATCAGAGGTCAGAAGTCGGAGGTCAGAAGTCAGAGGTCAGAAGTCAGAAGTCAGAAGTCAGTTGTTAGTTGTCAGAAGTCAGTTGTCAGAAGTCAGTTGTCAGAAGTCAGTTGTCAGAAGTCAGTTGTCAGAAGTCAGTTGTCAGTTGTCAGTTGTCAGTTGTCAGTTGTCAGCAATCGCGCCACTTTATCACGGTACGGCTTGACCAGGAACTTGTCGTGCAGGTCTCAGTCAGTTAGACTTTGACCCCAGTAAACGGGTCAACTAACCTAACAACTAACAACTAACAAACAACTAAACAACCACACAACTGACAAACTGACAAACTGACAACTGACAACTAACAACTGACAACTGACCTCTGATCTCTGACTTCTGATCTCTGTTCCATGTCCCGACTCGAGCTAAAAAGCCGCCTGAAGAACTTGTTGATGTTCCTGCCGAACATGGTGATGCTCTGTGCGCGCTTAATGGTGGACTCGAGAGTGCCCCGTACCGAAAGGGCGCTGTTCGCCGGAGCCATCATCTACGCAATTATTCCTTTCGATTTCATTCCTGACATGATTCCGTTCGTCGGACAGATTGACGACGCTTATCTGATTGCATTGACGCTTTTGCGACTGATCGAACGTACTGATGATCGCGTGGTGCGCGAGCACTGGCGCGGCGGCGGGGACATCGTAGTGCTGGCTGAGTCCATGGCTGCGCTTACCGCCAGGTTCCTACCTAAGCGAATGCGCCGTGCTTTGACTTCGCAGGTGGAAAAGCCGGCGCAAGAAATTGTTACGCCAAAAGGCAAACTCAAACCAATCTTCATCGAAGTCCCTGAAGCGCAAAGGCCAGCTTCAAAACCTCCAACGCGACCATCATAATCACGGCGTGGACGCCTGCGGCGGCGGTACTGCTCGCTGCGGATCTTCACGCAAGCCGGCAAGCAGCTTCTCGTGAATCCCGCCAAAACCGCCATTCGACATGATCGCAACGACATCTCCTTCAAAAAGCTGCGGGGCCAGGTGGGCGACGATATCCTCGGCGCCGTTGATCGCAAATGCGGGTTTGCCCTGCGCGGCGATGTCTGTGATTAAGCGAGTAGTGTCGAGTACCTGGCCTTTCTCCACCGCCTTCTCCGTGTCAAAGACCGCCGCCACGATGACGTAGTCAGCCGGCAGAAAAGCCTGCGCGTACTGATCCTGGAAAACCGCCAGACGTGATGACCAGGAGCGTGGCTCAAAGATTGCCACCAGACGGTTTTCCGGAAACTTCATTCGCAACGCCTGCAGAGTTTCGCGCACCGCGGTGGGATGGTGAGCAAAGTCGTCAATCACCGTCACGCCGCGTTCGCAGCCGCGCACCTCGGCGCGCCGTCGCACACTCTTGAATGTTGCCAGAGCTTCGCCGATTGTTTTGGGAGCCAGACCCCAGGCGTCGGCAGCGATGATCCCGGCCAGAGAGTTTCGGACATTGAACTCCCCGATTAGTTTCATCTGAAACGTGGCCCACTCGCGACCTTCGCGGAAAACACGGAAACGCGTCATCTCGCCCGAGTAATCAATGTCGCGCGCCTGCCAGCGTGCATCATCACAAGTGCCAAACGTCTCCAATTGTGTATGGAGCCTGGCGCCAATCTCGGCGACAAGCTCGCGCACGGGCAAGCTGTTCCAACCAGCGATCAATTTACCGTTGGCCGGCGCCAGATTCATGAAACGCCGGAACGCCAGCTTCACTGCGGCGAGATCCGGATAGATGTCCGCATGATCGAACTCGACGTTATTGACGACGGCCAGTTCGGGCAGGTAGTGCATGAACTTCGGACCCTTGTCGAAGTAGGCGGTGTCATACTCGTCACCTTCAATGATGAAGAATTCACTTTCCGTCACGCGAAAGCTGGCGCCGAAGTTCTGCACTACCCCGCCCACCAGGAAGCCGGGATCAAGTCCGCCCTGATCCATGACCCAGGCGGCGATACTCGTCGCCGTTGTCTTACCATGCGTGCCGGCAATTACCAGGGAGCGCCGCCCGCGGATGAATTCTTCCTTGACGACCTCGGCCTGCGAGCGATAGAGGAGTTTGCGATTAAGCGTCTCTTCAAGTTCCGGGTTGCCGCGGGGAATGGCGTTACCGACTACGACGCAATCCGGAGTTGGAGTCAGATGCGCGGATGCGTAACCCTGCATGATTTGTATGCCCAGCGACTCCAGCATCGTGGACATCGGCGGGTAGACGTTCTCGTCCGAACCGGTTATCAGATGTCCGCGCGCCTGCAGCATCCCCGCCAGCGAGGCCATTGCGGTTCCACAGATTCCGATCAGGTGGTAGTGCATAGTGGGCCGGCCCCGGAGTCACGAATGCAGCTCGAACGGCCAAAGCATTAGCTGACCGCAACCCGTCGTAGAGACACCCCCGCTGGGCGTGAAAGCGGCTAATTTTTGAGCGCGGCACGGACTGCAAGAAGCTGCTCATAAAGCTCCTGGTAGCGACGTGCCTGAAGCTGACTATTGAACTCAGCTTCGACGAGTTCGCGGCTGCGTTGGCCCAAACGCCGGCGCAGATCAGGATCACCCAAGATCAACTTGATGCCACGGGCAAGATCCTCCGCGTCTCGATAATTGGCCAGGTATCCAGTCTCCATGTGATGGACTGCATCAGCGCAACCACCAACATTGAAAGTTATGGCGGGCGTGCCGCACGCCATGCTTTCCAACACTCCGTTTGGCAAGTTCTCAGCCAGGGTGGGAAGCACGAAAACATCAGCAGCCGAGTATAGTGCCGCAAGTTGGGCATCGCTGTTAATATGATCGAGAGCGATGACCTTAAATGGCAATTCCTTAGTCCACTGCTCAGCACCAAGACCGACAACCACCAGAGTGATTTTCAACCTGTCATCAGCCTTAGCGAGCCGTTCGAGCGCTTCCTGCATAAAGGCCGCGCCTTTCCGCTTGTCTAAGATCGACTGAGCGCTAAAAAGAATCACTCGCGCGGAACTGTCTATACCAAATTGCTCGCGTGCCAATTCCTTAGGTATGGGACGGAAAACATCTGTATCCAGGCCATTGGGAATCAGCTTAACATCGAAGCGGTTCAGCAACGGACTCTCCATTGCCAGACTGCGGATCCACTTCGAAGGAGCAACAATCGTAAGCGAAGAGCGGGCGAACAGCCAGTTCTTGATCCGCCAGAGCAACGCGGTTGTGTCGCGATAAAGTTCCGGACGATCGGAGAGTATGGGACATGATCCGCATCCCGTTTTCCACCTTTCACAATCGAATGAGTAGGCACAATGGCCAGTCAGGGGCCACATGTCAGAAAGCCGCCAGACGACAGATCTCCGACGGCTAATAAGCGGCAGAACTGTATGACTAAAGTAGCCCCCATGAGTGTTATATAACTGCACTACGTCAGCCCGACGGAACCAGTCTCGCCGCAGTAATGCCAAAGACGAGGGATAGAAAAGATACTGATAACTTAGGCGTCCCGTAATGCGGTTGGACCAATGATCAAGTTTCTGCAGGTAAGGACTTTGGGCGATGAGTTCCACGTCGGCGTCGTTTGTCGCCTTCGTCCCGACGATCATGCGAGAGCGCACCCCGAGACGTTTAAGGCCGGTGTGTATTCGATAAGCCGAGCGTCCTGAGCCACCCAGGTTATCGCTGGTACTGATGTGGAGAACATTCAGCATAAATTCAAGATAAGTCGTCCAGGGAATGAGATATTAGCGAGTTCTCGGGATTCGTTTTTGCTCAAGGCATCCGCCCATTGCCGAGAATCCCATTCCCACCGGGACGCACGTAGATGTCCTTAAGGCCGGCTTCGTCAAACCATTCCTGGACCGTTGAAAGAGTCTGTGGAGAGTCATACATTGGGGAGAGCGCATCGAAAGTGTCGAGGACGGCCCAATCCCTAATCTGCTGATCAGACAAAGGCAGCATCCCGGTGTAATTCCAGCATGGCACCAGAGCAGGGACTAGATATCGCAGGACGCGCACCGACTGAAGTCTATTGTCAATTGGAATCCAACGCGGCACATACCACTCGACAATCCTGCGAAGCAAATCGCGCGGCAGACGCTTTGTTAGCGGGCGATACCAGTATTTTGCCGTCCATCGGGTAATCCAACGGGTCTTCGGATAAACGTCCACGGCGATCTTGCCGTCGCGTTTGAGAAATGGAATGAGGCTCATGAAGGCTCTTTTGACGTCTGGAGTATGTTGAAGGACTCCATAGCAGAATACCTTGTCAAAAGAGGCAGTGGCAAAAGGCATTCGATACAGATCGGCCTGCACCATGGTCAGTTTCGCGTGAGGGCCATTATTCGCCCAGCAAGCATCGACGGCACTGCTGTAATCCATCGAAAAAAGCTCCGCGCCCGCGTCGAGCAGCACCTGAGTAAATCGGCCGGCGCCGCAACCCACTTCGAGAACTGTCTGACCGCGCAACTCTTCCAGCGTCCATTGTGTGTCGCGGAAAAAGCGGTCGCGGCTCAAGGTAGTGCCGTTGAAGCGGTCGAGTTGCGTACGGCGGTAGCGGTTCCATTGCTCACCAAAACTAGCCGTGTAGGAGTCGTCCTGAACAAATCGGGGGATGAAGTCTCTGATAGGGTAACTATGGTTTGAATCAGCAGCGGCCAATTCACCCGTTTTTATTTCGCCCCGCTCTTGCTCGACAACTCCTTTGATTTCAAGTTGCGACCCGCTTCCCGGAGCACGCAAAAACCCAAGGACTTCAGGCCGCATGAAGTCGCCTCCGGCCTATGTAAACCAGGTGAGGTTGCGGCGGTTTAGGCAACTTTCTCAATCGGCGCAAGAACTCTCGCAATCCATCTGCCCGAAGTTTTGGCGTAATAAGAGTGGCGTGACAAGTGATTGTTTCAAAACCGTGGGCTTCCAGTGCTTCGCGCAAACTCTTTACTGACCAGGTACGGACATGCTGGTACTGATGAAATAAGCCACCACAGTCGGGACAAAGCACGCGGCTGGCAGCCAGATCCTCTTCATTGGGCGTAGTAACGATTAGCGTGCCTCCCGGCTTTAAAAGACGGTGAAATTCTCCAAAGGTCGGCTCGAGGTGCTCGTCGAAAAGGTGCTCAACCATTTCTACACTCATCACAATATCCATGCTCGCTTCCGGCAGAGGGGTCGGCAGTTGGGTAGCAACAGTTGCCCCACGAAAGAGTGGATGGTTGGAAAACTGTTCACATACTCGTCCCACGCTGGAAGATGAAAAATCAATTGCCTCACAAGCTATACCACGCCGCAAAAGATGTCCGACCAGATAGCCAGGCCCGCAGCCGTAGTCGAGCACGCGTCCTCTGAGCGGCGTCAATTTTTCCAGGTATTCGAGCAAGAGGCCGCCTGAATGATTACTGAAATACTGGCGAGAAAACTCGGGGTCCGAGGAAAAGTAATTCCAAAAGTCAGCAGATTTCTCCGGTGTCCAAACTACTTCATGGGGTTGCATCTGAACCATTATGAATTCCTTCGTCTTTCACCCAGGATTCCACGGCAGTTACTACATCAGGTCACGCCATGAGTAGGTAGGTTTATCAAGGCTCGGCTGCTCGATAAAGATCAAATGCCACAACTGAAACATTAAAGCCGCCCATACCTGCCAGGTAAAATCGGCGCGCCCCTCCAGATGCGGCCTGACATAGCTAGCGTAAAAAGTTGGCCGGAAGATATCCTGGTGTGCCAATCGCTCCGGTGCAAGCAGGCGCTCGGCCAGGGGTCGAAGCTGCCCGCGCAACCAGAGCTTGACGGGCAGAACAAAACCTCGCTTGCGCGCCTGGAGAACGCTTTGGGGCAAAAGGTCGGTGACGGATTTCTTGAGAAGGTATTTCAGATTGTCGGGACGGGTGCGAATGGAGGCCGGGATGCGGAAGATTGTTTCGACCAGCTGATGATCAAGAAACGGCACTCGCGCTTCCAGAGAATGCGCCATTGAAAACCTGTCCGTCATCAAAAGAAACTCTTCCGGTAACTGTGTTTGAAAATCGACGTAAGCGATCGCATCGCGCGTATTTGAAGCCGCTGCCTCGTTATACAAACGTTGCAGATATGCGGCTGTGTCATCAATGGGCGCTCCGTTGCCGTCGAAGACTGTCTCTCTCTTGAGGCGATCAGAAAAGTAGACCTGATTGGCGTAATAGTAGTGTCCGAACGGAGCTTCGCATAACTTGTCCAACTCGGAAAGGCGTTGCTTGCGCTGTGGATCCATTACTGAAGCGGGCAACATCTCCACCAACTTCCGCCAAGCCGACCATGCCGCCTGCGGCAGATGCTGGCCCGCTTTCGCCACTGCTGGATGGGCGAAAGCCGCACGCACCACCGGGCTGGTCTCAAACGCGTGAAACTTTCCATAGTTGCCAAACAGCTCGTCGCCGCCGCTGCCGGTTAGCCCGACCTTGACCTCTTCACTCATCAAACGAAAGACGTACCATGAAGGCAGGCCGCCTCCGTAAGGTTCATCCAGGTGCCAGACCATAGGGATCAGGTCATTGAGCAGATCTTCCGGCTGCATGATGATCTCCCTATGCTCTGTGCCCCAACGCTCGGCCACCTCGCGCGCCAACCCAAGCTCGTCCCATTCCGCTTCGTCCGCTCCGGCAAACCCGAGCGAGTAAGTCTGAATTCGATCAAAGCCCGACTCGTGAAGCAAGCCGACAACGGCCGCCGAATCGATCCCACCCGAAAGCGAACAGCCGACAGGAACATCGCTGAGCATCCAGCGGCGCACGGCCTCGCGCAGTTCATGGCGAATCAAGACGCACCATTCATCTTCCGATCGCTCCTCGGTCTGATGAATGTTGAGTTTCCAGTATGACCGGATGGCAAGTTGCCGGGTTGACAGGTCAAACTTGAACCAATGTCCTGGCGGCAGGCGTTTGATGCCACGAAAGATCGAAGACTCACCGGGAACATGCAGAAGCGTCATGTAGTGAAAGACGCTCTGGGTGTCTATCTCGCGCTCGACGATGGGGAGAGTCAAGAGCGCTTTTAGTTCGGAGGCGAAAGCGAAGAGGTCGGGCTGCTGGTAATAGTAAAGCGGCTTGATGCCGATGCGATCTCGTGCTCCAAAAAGTTGGCGGCGTTGCTTGTCATAGATGACAAAGGCAAACATGCCGTTTAGCTCGTCAAGCATCGCCTCCTGTTTCTGCTCGTAGAGATGCAACAGAACTTCCGTATCCGAGTTCTTCGTGCTGAAGCGATGTCCTTTAGCTACCAGTTGCGTGCGCAGTTCAGGCGAGTTGTAGATTTCACCATTGAAGACAATCCAAAGGGTTCCGTCCGCATTGCTCATCGGCTGGTGGCCGCCCGCCAGATCGAGGATGCTTAAGCGACGCATTGCCAGCGCAACTCCAGTTTCCGGTTCGCGATATTCGCCGCAATCATCCGGCCCCCTGTGCACCAGCAAAGAGTTCATTTTAGAGAGCCAGGAGTGCTCCTGTTGTCCAGCTATGCCCGCGATGCCACACATTTCTCTTGATTAATCCTACCGTTAGACTAACCGCGATTATGAGCCTTTCCTTTGATCCAGTATGCCTGATCCGCTCCGATACGTTCGAGCAGCGGTTTCTCTCCGAATTCGTCGCAAAAGTCGTAGAAAGCTATGCGCGTACCTTCCCACCAGCCGAAATCATCCAAAATGATACAACCGCCTTCCGGAATCAACGGGTAGAAAGACTTCAAGACCAGCAGGACGGAATCGTACCAGTCACAATCGCAATGCAGCAACGCAACTTGTCCTGGCAGTGGCTGTTTGAACGTTTCCTCAAACATGCCCTTGCGGATGGTGTATTGCTCACCTGACACACCGAGCAGACTCAGAACTTCTCTTACGTCACTCTCATCCGCGCGGCACAAACCGACCGCTTCTTTAGCGCCCTCACCGTCGATTTCACGTACCTCCGGCATGCCCTCGAAACTATCGTAGAGCCAAAGGTGCCGCTCAGGGGTCAGCGCGGTGGCAAGCACGGCGGCGCTTCCACCCTTGTACGTGCCACACTCGACAAGGTCCCCGGCAATGTTTTCCGCGTCGATAAGGGCCGCCAGCCGTTTCAGATTGCGCAGCTTCTCGGCTGTTAAGAGCGTGTAAGGCCTAACCTTCCTCAGTAATTCAGTTTCGTTCAGACGACGTTTCGCTCTTGCGACAAGTGAAGTCATTTTACCTTACCCGAGTTTACTCAGGAGACTCTTAACTTTCCCACGTAACCGCCGAGATAGTGTTGGCGCCCGGCCTCCAAAATGGTTTTGAAAGCTAAAGTCGTCCGCCTCACGGTTGCGCACCATGTAAGCCGGATGATTCAGGGGAAACTGCATAGGCTCTGTTGGGAGATTGGCGGCCGAATTGTTCCAGTCTGTGGTGTGTGTCGCATCCTCACCCCAACCGATGTTCGAGACAAGGTTGGCGTTCGGCAGAATCGCCAAACAATTCTGCGCCCAGCAGGTAAATGTCCACTGATAATCCCAGACGTCGGGAGTTTTGCTCAGACCATCGAAGGTGGCCCGCCAGTAGGCAGCGGATTCTTCGTCCCCAAGCGTGTCCAGCAGCCAGAGAGTTTCTCGAAGCTGCGGCCAAAGTTTTATTTCGAAATCGTAAAGCTGCCACGCCCTGCGCCAGGTGGCCCAGCCCCAGGTGTGCGCGTACCTTGAAAAATAGTAGCTTTCTGACGTCCGCTTTTTGCCGTCTTGAAAGTTATTACCGCTGATCATCATTATGCGCTCATCATCACGATAACGCGCGAGCAGTTCGTCGCAAAAGCGGAAGAAGGTCGGATGAGGCAGACAGTCGTCTTCAATAATGATGGCTTCGTCGACATTTTGAAAAACCCAGTTTATCCCTGACGCCGGTCTCGACCCGCAACCCAAATTAACTTCTGAGAAATTTCTCAGCACCTCGCAATCCCAGTCCACCTTTTCGACAACCGCGCGCGTGGCGGCACACTTCTCCGATTCTCCCGGTCGATCCGCGCGCGGGCCATCGGCAATGAGCAAAAGCTTTGACGGACGCGCTTTCGCAATCTCCGCGAATACGCGCGCAGTGGTTTCCGGACGATTGAAAATGATGAAGGCGACCGGCGTTTTCAACGTCGCACTCATTTAATGGCCTCGAGGTAAAGACTCTCAAAGGCGCGGCCTTCTGAATCAACGTCTTGCATCCGCGGATGCGCCGACTGGCCAAACTGCTGTTCGATGACACGCGAAAACCCGGCTTTGCGGAGCGCAATAAACAGCGAGTCAGCATCGTAGGCCCAAAGGTGCTGCCCGTACTCGCGCATCATCTGGTTGATACGGTCCAGTGGAGTTTCAATCGGCTCTGGGAATGCGGGATGCCGC
>DASXRU010000202.1:0-9585 GCA_036506395.1 Pyrinomonadaceae bacterium
CCTGATCGACGGCGTGGCCTACCGGGACGATTTGGAAAAGGAGCTGAAGAAGCAACTGGGCTACAAAGACAGCGACGATTTGCATATCGCCAGGGGCTCAGAATATCGCCGGATCTCGCAGGAATCTCTCGGTCTCAATAAGGGTGAGAAGATCGCGATCATTTATGGAACGGGCGACATCGGATCGGGGAAGTCGACGAACAGTTTCGGCGGGGATCAGTCAATCGGCTCCGACACCATGGCTAAAGCCCTGAACGACGCCCGCGATGACAAATCAATCAAGGCTATTGTGCTGCGTGTCGATAGTCCCGGCGGCTCCGGTCTCGCTTCCGATGTCATCTGGCACGCGGTGGATGCGGCCAATAAAGTCAAACCGGTCGTTGTTTCCATGAGCGACGTCGCGGCCTCTGGCGGCTATTACATTTCCGCCAGCGCCAGCAAGATTGTTGCTGAGCCTTCGACCATTACGGGTTCCATTGGCGTGGTCGGTGGCAAACCAGTAGTGAAGGGACTCTATGATTGGCTGGGCTTCACCAACGAATATGTGTTGCGTGGAAAGAACGCCGGCATGTTCCGCGAGACAGAAAAGTTTTCGCCGGATGAGCGCAAAAAGTTCGAGGACTGGCTGAAAACAACCTATTACACCGATTTCGTTCCCAAGGTAGCCAAGGGCCGAAACAAGAATGCCGAATACATCGATTCAGTGGGTCAGGGTCGCGTTTGGACGGGCGCGCAGGGAAAGGAGCGCGGACTGGTCGATGAGTTCGGGGGACTGGATCGCGCCGTTGAAGTTGCCAAGCAGTTGGCAAAGATTCCGGCGGACAAGGGTGTTCACCGCGTCATACTGCCCTATCCCCGCAGCTTCCTGGAAGAATTCCTGGGCACCGGTGACGAAGAGACTAAAGCCACCAGCCCTGAGCTGAAGCAGCAACAAGCTATGCTGGCAATTCTTCCTGAAGACGCTCGCCGGGCGTTTCGTTACGCGATGCTGCTCGACCGGGCCAGGAACGGCGAAGCAATGTTTCTGTTGCCGTTCGATCTGAAGATCAAATAACAGAAGCGCGGGAGCCAGACGTCTGGCGCACAAGTCGAAGAGGCGCAGGGAGCTTATCCCCCCTGCGCCTTTCTAATTGCCTCAAGGAACTTCCTGTCGTTGAATCGCGTGAAGCCAACCCTGGTCAGCTTTGCCAATTCTTTGAATAGGCTTTCCTCGACGGACTTGAAGTTGAAACACGACTTTCCCTGCATCCTCTTTTTCAACTCCGGTGACATCTTCGTGAGTAATTCCGGGGAAGCATAGACCGGCATCAGATGAAAACTGACGTAAGCCTTCCCTTTGCGTACAGCCGCGAAAAACAGCGGCTGCTTGTTCTTTATGATATGCCGCGTGTTGAGATAATAGTTGTCACTCGTGTCGTGCACGACGCTACATTTCTGAGCATAGGGCGCAAGAATCGCTTTTAGTCCGGCGAAGGCGCCCGCGAAATCATTCTTATCTGGCATGGTTCGATTCGATAACCTCCATTCCGTTCATGTACGGCCGCAGCGCTTCGGGGATGATGACGGACCCGTCTGCCTGCTGAAAGTTTTCCAGGATAGCGATCCAGGTGCGGCCAACTGCCAACCCGGATCCATTCAGCGTGTGCACGTACTCCGGCTTAGCGCCGCCCGCGCGGCGAAAGCGAATCTGCGCCCGTCGCGCCTGAAACGCTTCGTAGTTCGAACATGAAGAGATCTCGCGGAAAGCATTTTGCGAGGGCAGCCAGACCTCGATGTCGTAGGTCTTCGCGTTACCGAACCCAAGATCGGCAGTGGAAAGAATGACGACGCGATAGTGAAGTCCAAGCCTTTGCAAGACCGTTTCTGCATCGCGAGTGAGTGATTCCAGTTCCTCGTACGAGTTTTCCGGCAAAGCGTATTTCACCAGTTCAACTTTCTCGAACTGGTGCTGGCGTATCACGCCGCGCGTGTCGCGTCCATAGCTGCCGGCTTCGGAACGAAAGCAGGGTGTATAAGCAACCCATTTCTTAGGAAGCTGGGTAGCATCCAGTATCTCTTCGCGGTGATAGTTGGTCACCGGGACTTCGGCAGTGGGAACCAGATACAGGTCGCGCTCGTCCCTGAGCTTGAAGAGATCCTCTTCAAACTTTGGTAGTTGCCCGGTGCCGAACAGAGACTCCTTGTTCACAATGAACGGCGGCAGAGTCTCCTGGTAGCCATGCTCGCGCGTATGCAGGTCGAGCATAAAGTTTACCAGCGCGCGTTCCAGGCGCGCGCCCGCTCCATTCAGGATTGCAAAGCGTGCCGCCGCAATCTTGGCCGCGCGTTCGAGATCGAGAATCCCCAATGCCGTGCCAAGATCGACATGATCCTTTGGTTCAAAGTCGAATTCCGGTTTCGTGCCCCAGCGACGGATCTCGACATTCGCTGATTCATCCTTGCCTACCGGCACGCTCTCGTGCGGCACGTTTGGAATCGTCGCCAGTAACTCGCGCATGCGCTCTTCGGCTTCGTTACGCGCCGCCTCCAACTCAGCCATTCTTTCTTTTAGCTGGTTGACCTCATGACGGCGCCGGTCAGCTTCCTCGCGCTTGCCCTCCTTGATAAGCATGCCAATTTCGCGGCTGGAAGCGTTACGCTGCGCATTGAGTTGATCGGTTTCCCCTATTAAGCGCCGGCGCTCGGCGTCGGCAAGTCCAAAGTCGTCCAGGGCCGCGGCAGGGAAACCGCGGGCCTTGAGCGCAGCGCGCACTCGTTCGAAATTGTCGCGCACATAATTCAGATCGAGCATTTGTCACCCCGTTAACGTGTATTCAGATGAGCGATTTAGTTAAGAACCTGGTTGATCGTGGTTCGTGATTGTACCTGATGCGGGAGGACCACACACACTAGTTGCGGCACGACCACCGCCCATTTAATCGTTTCGCTCGCGACCCTCTACCTGCGCCGGTGCAAGGATCAGAACCTTCGGTGCAATTAGTGCAGAATATCTCTGATCCGTTCCTGGCGGTTGGCAGATTGGCAAACGCTATTCCATTGCGGTCTACAATCAGCGTCGAGGCGCTGGTGGTGGTAAATGAAAACCCTGTGTTGTTAAGGAACGCGTTATTCGTAGAGCCTGCGTCCTTAATAGTGGTAGTGCTGCCAGACACCTGATTACCAGATGCTTCGCAACTGACACTGCTGGTAAAATCCATTGCCGGAATACCTCCCCCACCCACGTTCTTTAAGATGTTGCCGACTGCTCGGGAATTACGTGCTCCACTGAACCAAATTCCTGTCTGGGCCGTCGACTGGATATTATTGTTGGCCACCAGAATGTCGTTGCTGCCGATCAGAAATATGCCATTAGCCATAATCGGCCCGCGAATTGTGTTGTTGGAAATAATTCCTGGTGTCCGGGCAGTGCCGTTGCCGTACACAACTATCCCGTTGCTGAAGAACACATCTTTTTCGCCTCCGATTGTGTTGTTAGTGATTCTGAAGTCCGAAATCCAGTCCGTTCCGGTATTTGGCTCAACATCTACAAAGGATGGATTGCCGTTTGCGGGATTCCCTGCATCACGCATGATGTTATTAGTTATGGAGATATCTTTGCCGTTTGTCAGGGCTATATTTACAAACCCCACTTGGGAAAAACTGTTATCAGCTATTCGTACATCTATGGCGTGACCATTTTTACCGGCAGTTCCTCCAGAGGCATAAATACCATTTCCAGCTACGGCGATTGAAAAACTGGTGGGACTGACATACGTGACGATCCATTTCCCGTTTGCTGCTGTGTTACCGCCGACCCCGGCGATAGTAACCTCTTCTCCTGTTTCGTAATCATGTGGCGTAGAGGTAGTGACAACAATTGGGTTTCTGTTTGTGGCATTGATTACATTCAGCTGGGGGACAGCGCCAGTATTGCTTGAGACTCCTCCAGCTTGAACTCCGATAGCATTTGTCCGCTCCAAATGCACCCGTTCAACCGATCCGTGAACCAGGTTTCCCAGTTTGATCGTTTGGTCTGCACTAGTTGCTCCATGGGAGCCCGTGCCCTGGATTTTCAAATCGGAGATATGGACGTTCTTAACTGTAACATTGCCATAATCGAGAACGCTAAAAATCGCCCAAGCATTACCAACAGTTGGCTCATCAAGTACAGTATTTAATCCTGCGCCTCTAACACTTGTATTACTGGAGAGCATGATTGCACAACTGGTTCCAACCCCGGTTGTCGTCCAGTGACCGGGCCCAAATTGAAGTACATGTCCGGGATGAATAGTAATACGCCCCGCATCTACTGCTGCGATTCCGTAAAGCACACCCTCTTCGTCAACATAGATCACGCCAGGGCTGGCACCTAAATAAGTATCCGCAGCGATTATCTTTTCCCCTACCGACCCCCCGGCAAACTTGCTGACATAGATCACTTTGCGGGCACTCGTAGTCCCTGGTGATGCTTGAACCTTCGCGCTCGTGGAAGAGATCGAGATGGTCGCCGCAGATGCAGAGATGATTAATGCCTGCGCGAATAAGACACAGACCGCTGCTGTTATTAAGAGTCGATTCACGAATCTCGCAAAATTCACGGGGAGATGATTATCTCTCTATCCCCGCCAGGCCCGCGGCCCGAAGCTCCTGATTCAGCGCCGGGATGTCCTGACTCTTGATCGCCTGCCAGCTTTCCTTAAGAGAGCGCGAATCCTTAAATACACCGCCGATGCGTCCGGCGGGGCGTGCGTCAGTGGTTACCTTTGCCCAACTTTCCCCCACCGTCCTCGGAACGATAAATGACCGGGCCGGCGGCGGTCGCGATTGAGGCAAACACGCGATGGCGAGAGCTGGGCGCCAGGTTGGCCTGAATAATTCCCTCCGGCAGACCGCCGCTTAACTGTCGCCACGTCTTTCCGTTGTCAGTCGATTTGAACACAGAAAGTCTCCGCAGATTCGAAAAGAGTCTAAGACCGTTCAGGCGCTTGCGCGAGCTATGCACATTGGAATGGAAAACAACGCGATTTCATTAGGACATTCGTGACCAATGTTCAGATCGAGCATTTGTGATAATCCTCTTTGTTATGCTATGACAAGCAGGCCCAAAAGAGGCAAGACTATTATTGAACTCCGAAATCTGCAATCCGAAATCTAAGATTTAAGCGATGGCACAGAAAGTACGCAAAGCAGTCTTTCCCGCCGCCGGCTTAGGCACGCGCTTTCTACCGGCGACCAAGGCGTCTCCGAAAGAGATGCTGCCGCTGGTCGACAAGCCGCTGATTCAGTACGTCGTGGAAGAAGCTGTGGCGTCGGGGATTGAATCCGTGATCATCGTCACCGGCCGCGGCAAGACCGCAATCGAAGATCACTTTGACGTGTCTTTCGAACTGGAATCGTTGCTGCGCGATCGCGGCAAGGCCGAAGACCTGCAAGCTGTGCGCGACATCTCGGATCTGGCCACAGTATGTTATGTGCGACAGCGTGAAGCGCTGGGGCTGGGCCATGCCATTTTGCAAGCTCGTGATCTCGTCGGCGATGAGCCTTTCGCCGTCATGCTCAGCGATGACATCATCGACGCTGAACTACCGGCGCTGAAACAACTGATCAAAGTTTACGAAAAATATGAGGCGCCGGTTGTCGGCACGATGCAGGTTGCCGGGCAGGCCATCTCGCGCTTTGGCGTGCTTGACGTTGATGAAGTCAGTGACGGCATTTACAAGATCAAGGACATGGTTGAGAAACCACCCTTCGCGGAGGCGCCTTCGGATCTGGCAATCATCGGCCGTTACGTTCTGACCCCTGACATTTTTGCGGAAATCGAGCACACGGCGCCGGGGGCAATCGGCGAGATCCAGATCACCGACGCCATGCGCTCCCTGCTAAAGAAGAGACCATTTTATGCAGTTCGCTTTGAAGGAATAAGACATGACGCCGGCGATAAACTCGGCTTCTTGATCGCTAATGTGGAGTTTGCCTTGAAGCGCCCCGATCTGGCGCAAGACTTCAGGGATTACCTTCGCTCATTAAAACTCGAATAGATGCAAAGAAGATTCAAAGGAACTATTTTGTCGTGACTTCTGAAGCACAACAGTTTACGGGCCGCACCGCAATTGTCACCGGCGCTACCCGCGGGATTGGGCGCGCGATTGCGCTCGAGCTGGCGCGACGTGGGGCGGATATCGCGTTCAATTTTGCCCAGAGCGCGGAGGCGGCCGGCACACTAAAGGCCGAAATCGAAGCGCTGGGCGTGCGAGTTATCTCCGCGCAATGCGACGTCGCAAACACCGAGGCTGCTGCCGGGATGGTTAAGCAGACAAAGGAAGCTTTTGGCCGCATCGATTACCTGGTGAACAACGCGGGCATCGTGCGTGACACTCTGATCCTGCGAATGAAGGAGGAAGACTGGGACGCGGTCATCGACACGAATCTAAAAGGCGCCTGGAACTTTGCCAAAGCCGCGTTGCGAGTAATGCTGCGTCAGGACGAAGGCGGGTCAATTCTGAATATCACTTCGATCAGCGGAGTGGTCGGCATGGCCGGCCAGTCGAACTATTCGGCATCAAAGGCAGGTATGATTGGTTTGACCAAAGCCCTGGCGCGCGAAGTCGCCAGCCGAAAGGTGACGGTGAACGCCCTGGCGTTGGGAATGGTTTCCACCGATATGGCGCAGGGGCTTAATGAGGATTACCGAACCAAGCTGCTCGAGCAGATTCCACTGGGCAGATTTGCCGAACCTGATGAAGTTGCGCGCATTGCCTGCTTTCTCTTGTCACCCGACGCCCGCTACATCACCGGCCAGGTGGTCCAGGTTGATGGCGGCCTCGCAATGTAAGTCATTGCCAATTGCCGATTGCCGATTGCCAATTGGCCGCCAGCCACGACGTTCGCATTATCCCGAGACGAAATTAGAAACAAAGTCTACGGCTCTCAAATCGGCAATTGGAAATCGGCAATCGGAAATGCAAAGAGGAAGCCCCGCCAACTCTTGCGAGTTGACGGGGCAATTACTTCCGGGCAGGGTCGGGTAAATCAGGGTAGCGTCTGTTAAGAACGGAGAATCGTCACCTATGGCCGATCCCGTAATTCATAGGCGGTGCGTACGGGCGAGATAATTCCTTGCGGCGGATAGATAAAAACCGCAACCTTCTTTAAAGGATCCGTTGAGCAACCACCGAGCAGAGCCGGCAATTAGAACGCCTGCGAAAATGGTTCAAAGATCGGAACTCGAAAACTTCTTTTTTCCGACGTTGTGCGAAATTATACGCATTTGGAAGCGATGTCAAGTGAAATTTGACAGAGATTCTTGACAGGTTTGTGACACTTGGTAGGACAGATTCCTGTCTGTCACTTTTTTAGGCTTAGGAGAGACAGGCAGGAATGCCTGTCCTACTTGCCGGCCCGCATTTCACAGAGTCGTTGGGCCTGGCGGCGCACTCCCTCTGAGACGTTGCGGTTCTGCGACACGTTCTGCAAGTCCTTGGTGCGGATGCGAGGCAGGATGCCAAACGCAGTAGGTATAGGGGTCCGAGGATTACGCGCCAGATTGTGGATGACGGCATACGAGCGAGTCCAGGCGCGATTCATTCCGATAAGCCGAAGCACTTCATCGTTAACCGTGCGCATGGCCGCGATATTCTCGACTTCGTGATCTGTGATGCGAGGATTGTTGATAACCGCAGTCGATACGACCTTATTCGCATCCCGTATAAGGATGCTGCGGGCTTCGCGATCGCCCTTCATTCCGAGTTTGACGCGATCCTTAACGGTCATAAACATGATTCGCCGAATTAACGTTATTCGCTCCGGATTAACTTCGAGGCCCTCCAGCCGCTCGGCATTGATGACGCGCTCGGCATTGGCCGCAACCTGCTCCTCAGTCTCCGTGAGCATCTGTTCGATCGCTTCGCCGGCAAGCCACGAATCATCTATGTCTTCATCCGAAACCTCTATGTGTTGGGCGATGATCCAGGCATCGTCAATTGAAAGGGCCCCGCTCGGAGTAGTCAGGTCGGCGGTTTCGAAAAATTCAGCCGCGGCTGTGTTTCCCCGTGCGCGCAACTCCTGAGCAATTTGTTCAGCGCCGCGTTCTTTCTCAAAAAACTCGCTGCGAGTTTCCCGGGCCCGGCGCTCGGCTTCGGGCGTGCGCGCGGCGTTGTTTATGATCGCGTCGATGATTGCCGGGGCGCGAATCAACCGCTGTTGATTAATGGCGATGGACTCGAGCAGCGCCCCATCGGTGGTCAGGCCGGCGAGCCTGGCGATGGCGTCGTCGGGTGTGTTGGCATTAAGCGCAACTGCTTCCTGAATCTCGCGGGCTGTGGTGGGCCGCGCCGCGAAGTATGCGAGCACTGGCGGCGCTGTGTCGTTCGACTTGACGACATTCAGTAATTCATCCGATAGCTGAGCGTTTAGCGTAGTTTCAGCGGCCTGGGATAATGCCGGATCGGCGCTGGATTGCAGAAAGACGAGGGCTTCAAGCAAATCCGCCTGCGGCAAAGGCAACAAGCCACGTGCAGCAGCCATGGTCGCTGCCGGCGGCGCCTTGCCCGAGATGATTGCCTGGACTACCGAGTTTTGAGATGTAACGTTGGCGCTCATAAATAAGGTTAGCTGTAACAGCGGTTGACTCTTGAAAGTCAGTAGATACTGAAGGTGTATTCAAGCTGGGCGTACATAGAAACCGGTTTACCATCCTTCATAGCAGGTATAAATTTGATCCGGCGCGCAGAGTTGATAGAACTTGCCGTCAATCCGTCGGGAAGTCCCGACACCACCCGAATTCCTATAACTTTGCCAGTCGCCGCGAAGATAACATTTAACACGACCGTGCCGGTGACCTGATTTTTGCGAGCTTCTTCCGTATATGCCGGCTCCGGTTTGCTAATGACGCGCGCCTTCACATCTACCTCTTTAGGTTTGAACAGAGTCTTAACATCAGGCTTGGCATCTGCTATGTCGGCGAATCCAAGTAGCGAGTCAGACCGCAAGCTCCATTCCTCGTTCTTCGATTTGGAAGGCTTTGAACTTAAGGCCAAATACTTTTGAGCACTTTCTCCCGCCTCAATGAATTGGGTCTTGAACGGCAAAAGTAATCTGGCAAAGTCGTCGTCGTGCTGCACCTGGCCCAGTTGGCTGGTCAGCAATTTTTCTCCCAGCTTCGCCGCCTTTTCATGAGCCTTGCGAGCCCCATTGGTATCGGCCTTCTTCTCCAGCGCCAAACCAAGATAGTGCCAAGCCGTCAGATCGTTCTTGTTGCGCTTTGTTGCGCCACGGAGAGACGCGATTGCTTCTTCGTTTTGTCCCTGCTGGTACAGACTGATAGCGCGAATGGTCTCATCCGGGGGCGTAGCCGATGCTGCTGACTGTTGCGGTATGCGAGCGTCTACGATGGCTGCGGCGCAAAATAGCACTGCCAGCAATCCAGCAAAGGCTATGAGATTTGGCTGGCCAGGTTCGATCATATAGCTGATCAAAGCGAAGACTGTTTTAAGCCCCGTGGCATTTCTTATATTTCTTGCCGGAGCCACAGGGACAAGGTTGATTGCGGCCAACTTTCGGCTGATCCCGCACCATCGGTTTCGACTTGCCGGCTTCCTCGCCGGCTGC
>DASXRU010000203.1:0-19269 GCA_036506395.1 Pyrinomonadaceae bacterium
CGCGCCCTGTCAGGAAAAGGCGCCGACGTTTTGGATTGGAAGATTGCCCGCGAGGGTCTGGTTGTGCAGGAGAGCTAGCCGGCCCCACCTTCTTCCGCTTTTTGTTTTGCGGCGGCGGCCAGCTTTGTCAGGCGCGCGACTTTTTGTTCGTGAGTTTCACCGGGAACCGGCCCCGTATCAACCACTCCGGAATATGTGCCGCGATGTAACTCGCCACTCGCCTTGCGCTCCGCAGGCTCAGGCGCGGCTTCACTGACGGCAGCAGCAGGTGGTGGTGCAACTGATGCTGGAACCACATCAGGCGCCAGCTCAGCGGGCGTTTCCGCGCCGGCCACCGGCGATGCCGTAGCAGCGGCGGGACTCAGAGGGGCCGCTGACGCCTCGCCCGTCGCAGCCTGGGCCTCCGCGGCCGGCCGATGAGCATCAGCTTGCGGAGATGAATCCGCGGGCGCGATGGGCACAGTTGGTCTTGCGACGGGCACTGCCGCGGGCTTCGCCGGAGCCTGCGCATGCCCGGCAAGCGCTTCCGCCAGAACGTACACGCCCCTTTCATTCTTCTTGATCACCGGCATCGTGCCGCCCGCAGCTTGCAACAGCGCCGTCAACTCCGCTTGCACGAATCGGTGCTGCTTTTCCGGATCGCGCAAATGGCCCAGGGGCGGTCCCATGTAAAGCGTGCCGCACGTCTGACACTTGAAAAGTACGTCATCGCCGCGCAGATGAACTTCCGCCGGCTCGCCCGCGGTTCGCAACTGTTTCAAGTGGCCGTTGCAAAGTTTTCCCTTTTCATTCTTCTGGTTGCAAACCGTCTGAGCGTTTGTGATCTTCTTTGGCACCACTGCGCTCTTGTCAGCGGAGGTATCCGGGCCGGGCGCAGCAACCGGCGGCGCAGAGGCATTGCCGTCCTTCAAGTCTGAAGCGTTTGTTGACATAGCTATCAAGTTTTCCTCGCCGACAGTCTAAGGAAAGGTTCGGAGAGGAATCTTACCGGGAGCGATAGACCTCGTCAACAAGCTGATGTAATGAGGGACGTGATGCAGGTTTGAGTCCTTGCCGTTAATTCAATCGCAATTCCAACTGGGCAATTGCATGAGTGGTCGTCAGCCCCATGTTATCCTAGCCCACCCAGGTCCAAGGAACTTCTCGGCAGGTTATGGCGGCGATTGCCAAGAACGGTGCGTCACTGGACGGCGCGTTTCCGCAAACCGCGCTTCACGGTCACCGCGGCGGCGGTGGTGCTGGACGAGCAGGGCCGAGTGTTGCTGCTCGATCATGTGTTTCGCGCAGGAAACGGCTGGGGCCTTCCCGGTGGATTCATCGAAGGAGGCGAAGAACCGGAAGACGCGTTGCGGCGCGAGTTGCGCGAGGAGGCTGGCATGGAACTCGAAACCACTGAGATCGCCTTTGCGCGCACGCTGAAAGATCCCGATCAGGTCGAAATTATCTTTCGCTGCCGTCCGGCCGGCCCGGCGCGCGCACAGAGCGTGGAGATAAAAAGCGCTGAGTGGTTCGCATTGGATTCCTTGCCTGCCGGTTTGATAAAGGACCAGCGGAAACTTATCGAACGCGCGCTTGCGAATGGAGGAAAAACGGCCGAATGATGTATGCTGTGCGGCGCAAATAAAGGATGAAGGATGAAGGCGGAATGATGAACTCATTTTGTGCCGACCGGGAGTGCCGAGTTTTTTCTTCGTCTTCATCCTTCATCCCTCATCCTTCATCCTTTCGATCACGGAGAGCATAGAATGGTCCAACTGATTCCACCCCCCGACGCCATAATGCAAATACTCAAGCGCACGGGGGCGTTTCGCGAAGGTCACTTCATCTATCCCAACGGCAAGCACACGCCCCACTATTTTCAGATGCCGTTGGCTTTTCGCTACTACGATACCGCCCGGGTGCTTGCGGTCGCCCTGAGCCGCAAGTTTCGTCTGGAGCGGGACATCGCCAGTCAATTGCCGAAGGTATCAGTGATCAGTCCCAGCTCAGCCGGCATCCCGGTGGCTTTCGGCGTGCGCGATGCGCTTAGCGCCGAACAGATTTATTGGGCCGAACAGGAAGGCGGCAAGCGCATGTTTCGTCAGTATGTGAATCAGGGTGAAATTAACCCGTGCATCATCGTGGACGACATCATCCGCAGTGGGCATGCGATCGAGGAGACGGTTGAGCTGGTGCGGAGCCTGGGCGCGCCCATCATCGGCTGCGGGGCAATCGTGCGCTTTACCGGAGCGCCACAAGACATTGCCGGCGTTCCCATCAAGAGCCTGGTCGAGTTCGATGCAAAGTTCTACGACACCGGCGAGCAATGCATCGAGTGTAAAAAGAACGCTGCGGAAGAGCACGTGCGATTCTGAGGAAGTCCGCGCAGCGGACGTTTGAAAGTAGCCCAGCACTTCAGTGCTGGGATCGGAAAGCAAATCCCGTCGCAAGCCCGTGTAACGGGCGACTGAAATTGCTCTAGAATGTCGGAGTAATGCGCTGGACTCAGCCGTCCGCGGACTAAGACTTTCTCGAGGGCTGCTTTCCCAGCAATAAATTGCTGGCCTATTGTCGGCCGTCCGCTTCGCGGACTTACCTTTGCCCCTGCCGTCCGGGCCACCGCCGCGCCCGGTAGAGAATTCATATTAAATACACCGTGTAATAGGTAACCGTAGCGGGGAAATTCTGAGGGCATGAGTTAGAGCATTAGAATAAATGTGCAGAAATCTCATTCTAATTGTAGCTTCATTTCTGTGGTTAGCACCGTGCGGACTACAACCAAAGCCTGATTACGTTATTGACAAGAAGTCACCTAAAGGCACGTATCGCGTCAAAGTCCGGCTGTGGGAGGAAAAGCCGAGCGGATCAGGCGATTACACGGAGCACATCAAAGTTCAATACTTTAAAGGTGAGGAGATTATTGGTACGTACGAAAATAAGAATTCAGACCAATATGAAGACTCTTTTCGTGAGGGTATGCAGGTTGTGGAGTGGCTTGACGATAACGTTCTTCGAATGGGTAGAGATCGTTCGATGCAGCCGTACAACGACGAGTTGATTGTCACAAATAATACACAAGAGAACGTAAAACAGTTTTCGGTTCTCTACGGGAAATTTGAGCAACTGCACCTTTTTGATTTGCCTCCGAGAAGTCAAGTTACGTTGTATGCTTCGCCTGAGTTCAAGCCAGACCATTCCTCAAACTATTTCCTCGGTTACGGCGGTAGTACCAAAAGCGGTAGAACATTCGAAGGCGCGTTACAAAGTAAACAGAGAACCTCTCCCTCAGATGGTCCATTGAGATTCCACATTATGATCGAGGAAAAAGACCTCCGATAATTTGGTTGCGGCTCGAAGATCCCATGAATGCATCTACATCTCGTGCCGGTTCGTCAGCGCTTTATCCATCGTCACTTCGTCAACATACTCCAGGTCGCCTCCCACCGGCATGCCCATCGCGATACGGGTCACGCGCATGCCCAGCGGTTTTAAGAGCCTCGAGATGTAATTCGCCGTGGCTTCGCCCTCCGTATTGGGATTGGTGGCAAGGATTACTTCGCGAATCTCAATCCCTTCGTTGTTTTCCGGCATCATCCGCGTCAACAGATTGTCCAAACGCAGATTGCTGGGCCCGATGCCGCGGATCGGCGAAAGAGTGCCGTGCAACACGTGATAGAGCCCTTTGTAGCTGCGCGTCTTTTCCACAGCCACAAGGTTGTACGGCTCTTCGATAACGCAGATCACCGAGCGGTCCCGGGAGGGCGAAGCGCAGAAGCGACAGGGGTCAACATCGGTAAGGTTGTTGCAGATGGAACACTGGATGATGCGCAGCTTCACGTCGCGCAAGGCTTCGATGAAGCGCTCGACCTCCGCTTCCGGAGTGCGCAGGATATGAAAAGCCAAACGCTGGGCAGACTTCTGCCCAATGCTGGGCAGGCGTTTGAATTCGTCTATTAGTTTGGTAACCGGTTCAGCGTAATCCAACATTTGCGATTGCCAATTGCCAATTGCCGATTTTGCGATCTCATCTCTGCGTGGGCCGAAAATCGGCAATCGCAAATCGGAAATTGGAAATCTAAAAGAGTCCCCCCAGTCCCGGCGGCAGCATGCCGCCAAGCTTGCCTTTCATCGCTTCATCGACTTTGCGATTGGCTTCATTTATGGCGGCGACAATCATGTCCTGCAACATCTCCACATCGCCTTCCTTCACGGCCTCGGGATCGACTTTCAAAGACAGGATCTCATGATTGCCCTTCATCTGTACGTTTACCACGCCACCACCGGATGAAGCATCAACCCGCAGTTCTTCCATCTCTTTCTGCATCTTCTCCTGCATCACCTGCGCCTGCTTCATCATCTGCTGAATATTGAATCCGCCGGGAAATTTCATCTCGCTTACCTCGTCTCAGCTTTATTCGAAGAATTGCCGCGCCAGCATCGTAGCTTTCATCACGCATGAATGCAACGAAGCAGCTAATGTAAAGTTGTGTGATTCTAAGTGCGGTTAAGGCGTGGTATAAGCATCATGGGAACGCTGCCGGCGATGAATCACGAATCGAACCTGACAGACCAAACGCTTACGAGCGAGATCAATCTCTATTACGATCTTCACTTGCCCGTATCACGTCCCGCCCCGCTGCTGATCGCATTGCATGGCTACGGCGCGAACAAACGCCAGATGATGCGCGAAGCGCGGCAAATAGCCCCCGATGGTTTCGCCGTTGCTTCCCTCCAGGGATTTCACCAGCATTTGAAAGACCCCAAAGAAGCAGGCGGGCCACTGCGTTTCGGTTTTGGCTGGCTCACGAATTTTCATCCGGAAGAATCGGTCGCTATTCATCATCGGGCGCTGCTCGATCTGATTGATTTGCTGACCAGCGATGGCGCCGCCGATAGGGAGCGAATCTTTCTGCTCGGGTTTTCGCAAACCTGCGCGCTTAATTACCGCTTCGCTTTCACGAATTCCGATTCCTTGCACGGCGTGATAGGCATATGCGGCGGTTTACCGGGAGATTGGGAGACCAGCGAACTTTATAGGCAGACGGAGACGAGCGTGTTTCACCTGGCCGGTGAACGTGACGAATTCTACACACCGGCGCGGGTGAACGATTACGCCACCCGCCTGCGCACACGCGCGACGGACGTAGAATTCCGAAGCTATGACGCCGCACACGAGATGATTCCAGCCATGCGCGATGACGTGCGCGCGTGGTTGAATGAAAGAGTATGATGTGGACCCTGATGCCTATCTTCCAGAGACGGTGAAATCATGACGCCCAACGAAACGACTGAAAGTGCTTCACCGAGTACTCCTGCCGCAGCCAGCACGGAACGTCCATCTCTCAAGTATCTCCTGGAGATGGCGGGCAAGATTCTAGTAGGCATCGCTGGACTATGTTACGTGACTGGCTTGATGGTCGTAACCATTCATCTTGGTAGGTACGGCCTCAACTCACTCATCCTGTCCCAACTGCATTACGTAATGGCTGGAATCTGGGCGTGGATCCCGATCGTACTGGCCATGTTTCTCAGTGCGGCAGCCACAAACTCGGTGTTTGAGGAGATTGAAAGAAGCAAGGCGCTCCCTGATCAGAATTCCGGGCGGTGGGCCAAATTGATTTCAAAACGGTACCGGGGAATGGCCTCTTCAGTTCTTGGTTCGTTGTTCGCAGTTGCCTTTGGTCTATGGATGTTCCTGAGATTCGCAGGTATCAAATTCGGATGGTCATGGCTCCTCGTTTTACCAGCAGGCGCCATCGTCGCGTTTCTCCTTTTCGGGGTGGGATACGGGTTAAGCAGACCTACTTCTTTCAAAACCATAAAGTCCGTTGTCCTCACTGTGAGCGCCACGTTTTTTTGTCTATTGCTTTTCTTCGGCTATCTAATTCTGTTCACCAGGCTGTCTTACCAGGATATTCCATGGTCTACTGGCGGCGGAGGTCCCAGCCAGGTTGAGCTTGTTGTCGCAGCTGACGCGAAGCCTCAACTCGAAAGCGTAGGAATCAAATTTTCTACCGGTCAAAACCGAACTGATTCCCTCAAGCTGCTGTTGGCTACAGAAAAGGAATACATCGTGATCAATCCGGACGGGAAGGCTATCAGCGTTCCGGCTGATTCCGTGAAGTCTGTTCTCTATGAGAAGTAGTTTTCCTACCGCCAAACGAGTAACGACTGCGAATGCAGCGTTGGTCGGATTTGTTGCTTTGCTCGCCTTGATCGTGGTCGCCTGTCGCCAACAGGTCGTCAGAACTCTGAAGCCGTTAAAGCCGCCTGAGCAACAGACTGAAACTCGTCCTCTTCCCGCTAACAGTTCGCCGCAACTGAAACTCGTCATCTACGGTGCTACGGATCAGATTGGGAAGACAACCGGCTATGATCCTTCTTACCAGAGCATCGACTATCCAAATGGCGATGTGCCGCTTGAAAGCGGTGTTTGTTCCGATGTGATCATACGAGCCTTCCGCAAGGCCGGCATCGATCTGCAAAAAGACATTCACGAAGACATGAAGGAAAACTTTTCCACTTATCCAACGAGGTGGGGACTGAGCAAACCTGACGCGAACATTGACCATCGCCGCGTGCCGAACCTGGCGACGTATTTCACCCGGGAGGGAAAATCGCTGACGACCTCCGGCAGCAGCGACAACTTCCTGCCGGGCGATGTCGTCACGTGGGATCTGGGAATGGGCGTGGACCACGTGGGGATCGTCGTTAATGTCTGGTACAAGCCTTCAAAGCGATACCTGATTGTGCATAACATAGGTGGCGGCGTGCGGATGGAAGACGTGCTCTTTTCGTGGAAGGTCACCGGCCACTATCGATATTTTCAGTAACTACATCTCGGTATCAAGCTTCTTATCGGAGCTCGCCGATCCCACATGAGGTTCCTATGAAGCGCAACATCTTATTGCTTATCGTCTTCGAGCTTTTTCTGGCGATCGGTATTGTTTGTTCAGGACAGACGAACCCGATCGATCCCGGCACGCGGGAGGTGAAACGACGTGTGGCCGCCGCGGTTGCCATCCGCGCCGTCATTGAGGCGCAGCGCGATGCCTGGAACCGCGGCGACATCGAAGGCTACATGGATGGCTACGAACGCTCGCCCACGACAGTCTTCATTTCCGGCGATAACCTGACACGCGGCTGGCAAACGGTGTTGGATCGATACAAGAAGGGCTACGATTCACGCGAGAAGATGGGCACGCTGACTTTCTCGGATCTTGAAATCAACCTGCTGAGCAAGGATGCGGCGGTAGTGCTGGGCCGCTGGCGTCTGCAGCGCGCCGGCGACGAGCCGCACGGTCGCTTTACGCTAATCTTTCGCCGCACCACAGCAGGTTGGCGAATCGTTCATGACCACACATCGTCCGCGTAACTGCCCGTTCAACTTGATCGGCGACGTTCAAGATCGCCAGGCGCCGTCAGGAAGGGGGCATGCCCCCGCTTCTTTTGCTGAATCAATTAACGATCGTGCGGTAACTCAGGTTTAGCTCGGAAATCAAAGTAAGCAGGGGCATGCCCCCTTCCTGACTGCAGTTTCTCTAGTTGAGCCTGAAACTCTGGGGAATTCATATTGGCTAATTCAAACGATACGAATGCTCCTAACAATCTCGCCTCGCTTGAGCGAGATGTGAACGCGCGCAGCGCTGTCTTGAAGAAAGAGCTGGGCCTTTTCGATCTTGTGCTGACACAGGTCGTTTTTGTAGTCGGCACGATCTGGGTGGGCTGGGCGGCAAAGCTGGGCCACTCCCAGATGGCCTTCTGGCTAATCGCCATTGTCACTTTCTACTTGCCGCTGGCCGCTGTCGTTATTTTCCTCAATCGTCTGGCTCCGCTGGAAGGCGGCCTCTACCAATGGGCCAAAGTCGCTTTCAATGACTTCGTTGCTTTCATGGTGGCGTGGAATTTCTGGATCTTCGGCATCCTGGTGATGTCAGGTATCGGCTTAATCATTAAGAAGAACATTGCCTACGCCATTGGACCGCGCGCGGACTGGATGCACGAGAACAAGTGGATGACCACCGTGGTTTGCGTCCTGTTGATGATTGGAGTTATCGCCGCGTCAAGGCGTGGCCTGGCGCTGGGGAAATGGGTCCAGAATTTCGGCGGCGCGATGCTGATCATAACGTTCATTACTCTAATCCTGCTGCCGTTCATTACGGCCGGCCGCGGATCGCTCACTAACTACCATCCGTTTTCACTCAGCTTTCCCCAGTTCAGCACCTACAACATCAACGTGTGCAGCAAGCTCGCGGTCGGCGCGCTCTCAGGCTTTGAATACATCGCAATCCTGGCCGGTGAATGTCGCGCCCCCGCGCGTAACATCAGTCGCTCAGTTCTGATCTCCGCCCCCATCATTGCCCTGATGTTTATTCTCGGCACGGCTTCCGTGCTGGCTTTTGTTTCGCCGGACAAAGTCGATTTGATCGGCCCGATTCCGCAAGTGCTCAGCCTCGGTTTCAATTCGTTTGGCTGGGTCTCCACGCTGGTATCGATCACAATCTTCGGCGTAGCGGCGCGGCAGATCGCCTTGATGAGTATCTATTTTGCGGGGAACACTCGTCTGCCGATGGTCGCCGGCTGGGACAACCTGCTGCCGGCGTGGTTTGCGCGACTGCACCGGCGTTATAAGACGCCGGTGAATTCGATTCTGGTCGTTGGTCTGGTAACGCTGGGGTTCAGTCTCGTGAGCCTGATCCGAGTTAGCGAACAGGAAGCATTTCAACTTCAGGACAATGCCGCCGGCGTGTTCTATGCCTTGATCTATATGGTGCTGTTCGCCATTCCGATGGTGGCCATGAAGCGTTTCGGCGCCCGGGCGCCGTGGTGGCTCAAAGTCGCGTCAGCCTCAGGCTTTCTGATGTCTGTGATTTACGCTTTCTTCACGGTGTTTCCCATTATCGATGTCCAGAGCCGCGCCTTGTTTGCGATAAAGATTATTGCCGTCGTCGTCGCGGCAAATGCGATTGGGGCGGCGCTGTACGCGATGCGCAGGGAGCAGGCTCGATAACACTGGCCTTCAAATCATTGGTTTTCAAACTACTCCTGTGATAATCATCTGGCCGCGAAAAGGCTTCAAATCAACTCCCAAAAGAAGGAGACCAGCATGGCCAACATCAGCCTCGGACGCGTTCTAGTCGGCGGCCTAGTGGCCGGAGTGGTTGTGACTATCGGTGAATACCTCCTGAGCGAAAAGGTCTTGAGTACTCAAATGAAAGAGTTCTTTACCAGCCACGGTTTCAAGAAGCCGGGTGCATACTTCATTCCGATCGCGGTGGCGCTGAACTTTGCCCTCGGTATTGTCATGCTTTTGCTCTACGCTTTAATCAGGCCGCGCTTAGGCCCTGGACCGAAGACAGCGGTTGTTGCAGCTCTGATAGCGTGGTTCGCGATCTACGTCTACACCCTGATCATAAACGGCATGGCACTGGCGATTCCCCCGAACCTGGTGCTCGTCGGTATTGCATGGGGCCTGGTTGAATATGTCCTGGCAGCGATCGCTGGAGCCTGGCTGTACCAGGAAGCCTGAGGCCGCGCGAGATTAATTTGTCGGACTTACTAGCCGTCATTAACTGCACGCAACTCGTTACCCTTGCCGGGCCGGCGCGGCCGCGCGTCGGCGCCGAGTTGCGCGAGCTTTCGATCATCGCCGACGGGGCAATGCTGGTGAGCGACGGGCTCATCCAGAAAGTTGGAACGCACGCTGAGATCGAACCGCTTATTGATCAGGACTGCGAAGTGATTGATGCCGGTGGCCGTGTCGTCCTGCCCGGATTCGTTGACGCCCACACGCATCCCGTCTTCGCGGGCACGCGCGCAAGCGAATTTGAAGAACGAGCGGCCGGAACAACCTACCAGGAAATCGCGGCACGCGGCGGGGGCATTCAATCGACCGTAAACGCGACCCGCGCCGCCTCGCTTGATGATCTGGTCACAGCCGGGAAGCGTTACGCTGAATGGTTTCTGCGCTGTGGCACCACGACCGTCGAAGCCAAATCCGGATACGGGCTCTCGCTTGAAGACGAGCTAAAGATTCTCCGCGCCATCAAACGACTGAACGCCGAAACGGCGCTGCGCTACATTCCCACGTTTCTCGGCGCGCACGACATCCCGGCCGAATTCAGGGCCCGGCGAGGGGATTATGTCTCGCTGTTAATCGAAGAAATGCTGCCGCGTATCGCGGAAGAGAAGCTGGCTGAATACTGCGACGTCTTTTGCGAAGAGAAAGTCTTCAGTATTGACGAAGCGTGGCGAATCTTGTTGGCGGCGCGATGCCACGGGCTGAAGCTTCGTATGCATGCGGACCAGTTGTCACTCTCCGGCGGTGCAAAGCTGGCGGCTGAATTAGGAGCCACCACCGCCGACCATCTGGAGCATACGGATGCAATTGGGATCGCGGCTTTGAACTCTGGCGGAGTGCAGCCGGTGCTGCTACCGGGCTCAGTTTACGCCCTCGGCGCGACGCGCTATCCCGCCGCGCGCTCGATGATCGATGCCGGGCTCGCCGTAGTTCTGGCAACTGATTTCAATCCCGGCTCGTCGCCGACCCCTTCGATGCCGATGATTCTTTCGCTGGCCTCAACGCAAATGAAAATGACACCTGCTGAATCAATCACGGCAGCGACAATCAACGCCGCTTATTCGCTCGGACGCGGCGGCGTAATGGGCTCTTTGGAGTCAGGCAAGATCGCAGATTTCGTAATTCATGATACGGAAGACTATCGCGAGCTGGCTTATTTTTTCGGCCTCGAGCACCCTTGGAGAGTTTTCGTCAGCGAGCGCCTGGTTCACGAGCTTTCCTGAGTGCGGGTGGTCTACTCTTGCGGCGGTTTCTTATTCGGCTCTAATACAAATCTCCGTGGCGGGAAAGGGTTCGTCACTTTTTGATCGTGCCAGCCAGATCAGAACGGTGTAGATTCCCGGCTTCTCGTTGAAGAGAACTACCGGAAACCAAAATCCTGCTTTGTCCCGCTCAATGGTTCCTTTGCTACCATCAACGTAAACCGATTTGCGAGGAAGCCTGGGCCGCAACGTGACGCGAACTTCGGGTAATCCCCAGGGACGTGGCGTGCGTAACCAATCTATCGAGGGCGGCGCGGGCAACGCCTCGTAATAAACATCGGCTGCGATTAAGGCGTGATTTTGATCCAGTAGCCTTCCACTGATCGGAACCGTTGCTTTGGGACTAGCTTGCGTTTGAACAGAGTCGATCTTGACGTATTTCGATAGATACAGCTCGTCGAGCCGCAGACTGTAGTCCCTGAGTGCAATGCCGAATCCCACGTGGGTATGCCGCCGGTGAAGTATCGTGCGGCGATGACCATCACTGGGCGCGGCCTCCTCAAACAACGAGACGTGCATCTCGGCCAAATCCGCAACCAAACTAGCCGCCGTGAGTGACTGGATATTGTCGGCAGAAGAAACATTCTCCTGGACCGCATCGATTCCGCCGGCAAAAGAATAACGCTGATAAGGCTTGCGACCGTCGCTTCCCCAATGACTCAGGAATTGATGCTCTGCCATATCGACCGCGTGCTCAGTTGCGACTTTACAGGCCAGATCGTCAAGCACCAGACGTGACAATCCGGCGCGAGTGCGTTCGTCGGTTAATAACAGCAGCAAGCGATTACGCGCCGCCAGAATGTAGTCGTCACCAAGTCGCTCGGGCTCATTGGGGATTTGAATCGCAGACCAGGGTTGTAATCCGCACGCAAAGAAAGGGGCGGCCGCTTTCAAAAACCAACGGCGACTGATCCCGGATCCAATCAAGTTTGTGATTCTCGAAGTTTCGAACGTCGGCATATCTCCTTCAGGCGTGACGGCAAGCTTAACACGGCAGTGCTTCCTCTTTGGTTGGTCCCGTCAGGAAGCTCCTCCAGTCAGAAATAAAGTTTGTTGACTGCGCCCCAACATCTCATTTATTATCGCCTCAACACTGGAAAGGAGGTGATCCAACAAGTATGAGTTCTTATCACAGTGAGGTGGCTGAGGCCTGACCTCTGGATAGTTAATCAATTTGTTAGGATTCTCGTCCAGATCGTCTTTGCTCAGAACTTTCTGACTTTCGTCGCCCGTAATCAGACTCTGAATTGCGCAGCGAAGTCAGTGCCGGAAAGATTGCAAGACCACGGGCCAATCCCAACAGTTCACCGGAAAGCCGCTTTGCGCATCGCGGGCGGCTTTTCTCTTGCCTTGACTTATCAACCCACGTCTCGCTATAGACATTGAAGCACCCCACAGATTCCCGGAACAGTTGATCACCAGCAACGGACCTTCCGGGACTGAAGTGTCTCCATGGAAGCATTGCCAGGTACACCCGTATTTTATGATCCAAAAGGCCGCCGCTGGCGGCGCGTTAAGCGCACGTACCTGGTTCTGGCGATTTGCGTCACAGCCATTACGGCGATCTTCATAGCCAGCGTGCTGGCTAATCCACTGCTGCCGCGTTTGAACCTGCGGCCGCTGGCAAACCTGCCGCACCCTTCAGACATTAAGCCCAAGCCGCTGGCAGTCCCCCCGGCAAACGCTCGCGAACAAAAGGCGAAACGCGCGCAAGCCGAATTGCAAAAGGCCCTGGCGACGACGCGCGTGGTGCCGGCGCAACGGCGCGAGCTAATGCCTATCATTCCACAGCCTGCGAACATCCCGCTGCCGGCACCGGCGAGTTTCAACTCCAGGCAATTGGCCGTCGGCTTCTACGTCAATTGGGACGAATCGAGTTTAGCGTCGCTAAGACGAAACCTGGATCATCTGGATTGGGTAGTGCCGCAATGGGTGCACATAGTCGATGTTAAGAATGGCAGCAATCCGCTTGCCACGGATATCGATGCTCCCGCGCTCAACCTCATTCGACAACAGCGGCCGCAGATTTCGATCCTGCCAATGATCCAGAACCTGAACGACGAGCAATGGGAAAGCGACGTACTGGCCCGTGCCGTTGCCGACGAGCCGGCGCGGCAGAATTTGATCGCGGCGCTGGTTTCGTTTGTCGGGCAGAACAAGTTTGCCGGCGTCTGTGTTGACTTTGAAGAGCCGGCCAACGAGACGCAACCGAACCTCTTACTTTTCATGCAGGAGTTGCACGCCGCCTTTCAGCCGCGCGGCTGGATCGTCGCGCAAGCGGTGCCGTTTGATTCGGATCAGTGGAATTACAAAGCATATGCGGCGGCGTCCGACTACCTTATGTTAATGGCCTACGACCAGCACTGGGCCAGCGGCAAGAATGGTGCGGGATCCGTGGCCGGGCAGTCCTGGTATGAACAACTCCTGGTCAGCCGCATGAAAGATCTCGACCCGGCAAAGACAATCATAGCGCTGGGCAATTACGGCTACGACTGGACCGCGGGATCCGATAACGTCAACGAAGTCACCGTTCAGGAGGCCTTAATCTCGGCGCGGGATTCAGGGCCGGCGGAAATCAAGTTCGACCTGGCCACACAGAATCCACATTACGAATATGACGAGGATGATGGCTCCCATCACTCAGTTTGGTTTCTCGACGCCGTGACCGCTTATAACCAGATGCGCGCCGCCAGCGGTTACCATCCGGCGGGATTCGCGTTGTGGAGACTGGGCTCGGAAGACCCTTCGGTGTGGTCGGTGTTCGGATCGAGCCAGACCGCCGCTTCGCCCGAAGCTCTGCGGCGAATCCTTTATGGATACCAGGTAGATTTTGAGGGCACTGGAGAATTGTTAAGAGTAGCTGCTCGGCCGCATGACGGCGCGCGCGATATTAAGGTTGATCCTTCCAGCGGATTCATCACAACTGAGACTTACGACCCGAACAATATTCCCTCGTCCTATGTCATCGAAAGGGCCGGAGATCATCCGGGCTTAATCGCCCTGACGTTTGACGATGGTCCTGATCCCCGTTGGACACCGGCAATCCTCGACATACTGAAGCAGGAAAACGTTCCCGCTACTTTTTTTATTATCGGTAAGAATGGTCAGGCTTATCCCGATCTACTGCGCCGGATTGTGAACGAAGGCCACGAGATCGGAAACCACACATTCACCCATCCCAACCTCGGTGAAATTCCCGGGCGTATCACTGACCTCGAGCTCAACGCTACCCAGCGTTTGATTGAATCGGTTACCGGGCGCTCGACGGTTTTGTTTCGGCCCCCATTCTTTGGCGACGCCGAAGCCGACAAGCCCGAAGAAGTAGAGCCCGCGTTTCGCGCCCAGCGGATGGGCTACATCATGGTGGGTCTGCGCCTTGATCCTGACGACTGGCAGACGCCGGTGAGCCCCGACGAAATCGTCAATCGCACGGTCGAACAAGCGATGTACACTGATCCTGACAAGCGCGGTCAGGTAGTGTTACTGCACGACTCGGGCGGCGATCGATCGGCAACCGTGACGGCACTTCCAGGCTTGATTCACGAGTTGCGCCGGCGGGGCTTTCGTTTCGTCCCGGTGTCCGAGCTGGCTGGCCTGTCGCGCGATCAGGTGATGCCGATCCTGCCGCCAGGGGGAAGTGTTTACACGCGCACGGATGCCGTCGCGTTCTTTCTAATGTCTACCGGTGGTTGGCTGTTGCAATGGGCGTTTCTGATCGGTATCGGTCTGGGATTAGGAAGACTTGTCGTAGTCGGCGCCCTGGCTTTTGCCCAGTGGGTGCGCTCGAAAAAACGCCGACGCGTGAACGCCGGCAAAGATTACTTGCCAGTGGTCTCCATCATCGTTCCGGCATACAACGAGGAAGCGGTGATCGGAGAAACTATTCAGAGCTTGTTGAGATCTGACTACAAGCGTTATGAGATCATCGTGGTGGATGATGGTTCGCAGGATCGGACCAGCGAAGTTGTACGCGAAAGATTCTCCCACGACGATCGCGTGCGGCTGTTTACTGAAAAGAATAAGGGCAAGGCCCTGGCGCTAAACCTGGGCCTGAGCCATGCGAAAGGCGAAATCATAGTTGCCCTCGACGCTGATACGGTGTTTACGCCAGAAACTATTGGCGCCCTCGCGCACCGTTTCCACGATCCGAAGATGGGTGCGTTAGCCGGCAATGCCAAGGTCGGCAATCGTATCAACATCGTCACGCGCTGGCAGGCGCTCGAGTACATTACGGCGCAGAACATGGACCGGCGCGCTTTTGCCAGCCTGAATTGCATCACCGTCGTGCCGGGCGCCGTAGGGGCGTGGCGGCGCGCGTTGCTGGAGCGCGTCGGAGGTTTCAGCTCAGACACTCTGGCCGAAGATCAGGACTTGACGCTTAGCATACGCAAGCTGGGATACAACATCGGCTATGAAGAAGATGCAATTGCCTGGACTGAAGCTCCGGATTCATTGCGCGGATTGGCGCGACAGCGGCATCGTTGGGCCTATGGCACGCTGCAGTGCATGTGGAAACACCGCAACGCGCTTTTCAATCCCCGCTACGGCGCACTGGGTTGGATCGCGATGCCAAACGTCTGGATTTTCCAAATTCTCTTCCCCCTGATTTCGCCCGTGATGGATCTGATGCTGGTCTATACGCTGCTTTCGGCCGGACTGGAGCGTTTGCAGCAACCGGCTGGTTATTCGTTCACAAATCTGCGGCAGGTGCTTTTCTACTACGCGTTATTCCTGGCCGTTGACTGGTGCGCCGCAGGCTTCGCGTTCATCCTGGAGCGCAGCGAACGCTGGCGTCTGCTGTGGTGGCTGTTTTTACAACGCTTCTGCTACCGGCAGGTGATGTACTACGTGATGATTAAATCAGTGGCCACCGCAACGCGCGGCGCGCTGGTGAGCTGGGGCAAGCTGGAAAGAAAAGCCACCGTGGAACTGCGGCCTTGAGTGGCACAGACTTCAGTCTGTGAGGTTTGGTCAAGTTCACAGACTGAAGGAAGCTCTGATCAAGTTCATGAAAGATTCTCTTGAGCCCGCGAAGCGCGGCGACAGCATAAAGCCTGGGGTGGAGCGAAGCGAAACCGCAGGGCGCGTTGCGGTATGGAGCGAGAAAGCCCACGAAGTGGGCGACAGCGATTTCATCACGAGCAAATTGGAGCTTTTGCGCTGTCGCACGCTTCGCGCGCTCGGTGTTCTTCCCTCTCGTGATCCTGGGGTTCCGCTTCGCTCCACCCCAGGCTTTATGCTTCTACCCGCTACGCGGGCTTTGAAAGAGGCACTTCGCATGACTTGATCAGAGCTTCCTGAAGTCTGTGCCACTACGCTTTATGTTGAAGCAGCGAAAGACTTGGCTTGTTGTCCTGGGGCTGTTGCTGTTGGCGCTGGTTTTCCGCATCGCTATTGCCCACTTCCTTCCCAATGACGATCCGGATGATGGTCGCGTCTATGCGCAACTCGCCCGCAATGTCCTTGAACAGCACGTCTACTCGCTCGACACCGAGCCGCCGTATCAACCGACCCTGATCAGGCTTCCCGGTTATCCGCTGTTTCTCGCCGGGATCTATTCCCTCTTCGGCCACACAAACAACTCAGCAGTGCGAATCGTACAGGCGTTGCTGGATACCGGGACCTGCGTTTTGGTTGCGCTGCTGGCGTTTTATTGGGAACCAGATGAGCGGCGCAAACGCGCTACTGCGATTGCCGCATTTGTCCTGGCCGCCCTGTGTCCGTTCACGACAATCTATGTCGCTACGATCCTGACGGAGACTGCTACGAGTTTTCTCGCCATCGCCATGTGCCTGGCGGCGACACTGGCGTTCCGCGCCGGGAGCCGGCGACGCAGCATCACCTGGTGGTGTGTCACTGGATTGCTGGCAGGAATCGCCGTATTGTTTCGGCCTGACAGCGGACTTTTTGCCGCGGCAATCGGAATCACTCTGGTCATCGCCGGCACGTCGCCATTTTGGAGTGCGGTGGCAAACGCAGCGCGACACCGCTTTGGATCAGCCTCTGAGACATCTCAACCAGCACCAGAACCAAAGCGCCGTCGCCGCTTCGCTCTGCCGGCGCACTCCAAAGAGTATCTGCTACCCACGATCGTCACCGGGGCGGTTTTCTCGATTGCTTTCGCGCTGGTGCTCGTGCCGTGGACAATTAGGAATCGCCGCATCTTTCATGTGTTTCAGCCACTCGCTCCGGCCCACGCCGAGATGCCGGGCGAATTCGTTGCCCGCGGCTACCTTCGCTGGCTCCGCACCTGGGTTGATGACCCCCGCTACACGGCTCCCATGCTCTGGGCCATGGATTCTGAGCCCATAAAGATGGATGACATCCCCGACAACGCATTCGACTCGGATGAAGAGCGCCAGCGTGTGGCAGCGTTGTTCGAACAGTACAATCACCCGCCAGAAGATGAAGCGAATCAGGAAGCCACGCCGACATCTACGCCATCGCCGACCCCAACCGGAACTCCACAGCAGGGCGCGAAGAACGAATCAGCCAATCAGAACTCCGCCGCTGCAAACGACAACACGCAGGAAAACTCGGCAGAGGAAAACAGCGATGAGGGGAATCAGAACAGCGAAGATCAAGCCGACGAAAACGACAACGAAGCCGACCAGTCCGATGAAGAACAAAATCAGAATCAGTCGGTGGAGATGACCCCACAGGTTGATGCCGGCTTCGCCCAACTCGCGCAAGAGCGAATCGCGCGCCATCCCTTGCGTTATTACCTCTGGCTGCCGATCAAGCGCGCCACGGCCCTCTGGTTCGATACGCACTCGCAATACTACCCGTTTGAAGGCGAGTTATTACCGCTGGACGATCTGGATCACGAAACCCATCAGCATATCTGGCTGCCGCTCTTTGCGGCCCTGACCTGGGTGTACACTTTGCTGGGAGTGTTAGGCGGCTGGATTCTATGGAGCACGCGAAGCTTCGCCGCACGAAGGTGGTTGTTGCTGGCGGGGCTGGTTATTTTTCTGCGGCTGGCATTTTTCTCGACAATAGAAAATCCAGAACCGCGTTACGTAGTTGAGATTTTTCCCTTCCTGGCGATGCTGGGAGCATTCGCACTTACACGGATCATTTCTAAGGATTCGTCTTCGGCACCGGCGTAGGTGTTTGCTCCGAAGGCATCACCCGTCCGGGAGCAGGCACGTCCGGCGAGGTATGCAAGTGCACCGCCTTCCATTCTTTGCCGACCCGGCGGAATACGATGGTCATGCGGCCGGTGGCTGTTTCCGGCACGCCGCGAAAAGTCTGCGATTGCGTCCATAAACAACTGACGAGCGCACCATCACGACCCAGCATCAGTACCCGCAGATCCCGCACATCCAGTTTCACATCTTTAAGGTCCGGATAAGAGCTGGCGCGGTTCTGACGCATCTGCTCCCATCCTCTGGTCACCGAGCCGTTATAGTTGAAGAGAATCAGCCGGGGTGATTTCAAATAAGCATTAGCGACCGCATCAACGTCTGTGTGGCGAATGCCTTCGAGCAACGCATTAAACGCGGCGAGTACGCCACTGGGTGTGCCGACTGGCGAGCGCGTCGCCGTGCTGGTTTGCGTGCGCTGCACGCCGGAACTGGTCGGCGCTGTTTGCGGCTCGGTAGCTGGAGTGGCCTTAGCCGCCGGCCGGGGTGTTGCTGGTTTGGCCACAACTGTTCGCTGGCGCGTTGGTGGGGTTGACGTGTTTGCGTTCTGGGCCATGCCCAAACTCGCCAGCATAAGAGCCAATGTAAGAGCTAGCGAGAAAATTACGATTGTTCGTTTCAGCATGGCCTGATCACTCCTCATCCGCGGGTTGGGTCACACGAGGTCAATTTACCACAGGATGTCCGACAAACTTCAGCTTATCGTAACCGGCCAGTTGTGGCACAGACTTCAGTCTCTGCCACTAAGAAAACTCAAACCACGGTTGCTGGCTCTTTAGTCGCCTGACTGCGCGTTCGCCCCCGATGGCTTCGAAGACTTCAAACATGGAAGGCCCAACCGCCTGACCCGTCAGCATGGTGCGCGCCGCATTAATCAGCAGCCCGGCCTTCACACCTGCTTCTTCGGCGAAGGCACGCAACGCCGCCTCTGCTGTTTGGGCGTTGAAGGGCTCAACGCCTTCCATTTTGCCGGCCAGTGCCGGTAACAATTCCTTCAGCCGCGGTTCCTTCAAGATGTTCTTCCGCACCGCGGCTTCGTCAAAATCAAAGTCTTCTGAAAAGTATGCCCGACCCTGATCGGAAAAATCTTTGAGCGTGAAAAAGCGCTGCCTAATCAGACCGAGTGTCTTCTCCAGCCACTCGCGCTCGTCGTCTTCATACTCATCACGCCAGAGTTTGTTCGCTCTGAGCTCCGCCTTGACCATCGGCAACAACTCTGACAGCGACATGGTGCGAATGTATTCAGCATTCATCCAGAGCGCTTTGTCGTCCGTCCAGTGGCGCGGATCGTTCTCGTGGA
>DASXRU010000204.1:0-16453 GCA_036506395.1 Pyrinomonadaceae bacterium
CTTCATCCTTCATCCTTTCTTCATTCCGCTCCAGCCGCCAACACTTCCGCCTGCATACGCGCGGCCAGCGAAGAACGCCAGGCCTTTTCCATTTCCGAAATGTCCACATCGATGACTTCCTCGCCGTCGCTTTCAATACGCAGCCGATCGGAACCAACACGTCCCAGTAGTGTCATCGGACAAGCCGCGCGCGCCACGGTTACTTCGATATCGCCGAGCGCCGCTTCATCGAAGCTTACGATGATCCTCGAGGGCGATTCGCCGAACAACCGTGCCGTAATTGAATACTCCCCAGTGAGATCGATGTCCGCGCCGACCGCCACGCGATTCAGGGAGGAGAAACAACACTCCGCGAGGGCGACCGCCAGTCCGCCGTCAGAACAATCGTGGGCGGAATGAAGCAGGCCCGCCTCGGCTGCGCGCAAGCAGGCGCTTTGCGCCGCGAGTTCGGCTTCGAGATTGAGCACCGGTACGCGGCCGTGGCCAGTCATCTCATCCAGCGTCTGCTCGCCAATTACGCTGGCGTATTCGCTGATCGAAATGTCGTCGTGCGTCGCGCCCAGTAGCGCAATGAAGTCGCCGGGGGTCTTGAAGCCGGGCTGAATCACGCGGCGCACGTCATCTATTAATCCCACCATGCCGATGACCGGCGTCGGCAAGATGCCGCGGCCCTCGGTCTCGTTGTAGAAAGAAACGTTGCCCGAAACGACCGGGGTGCCAAACGCATTACAAGCTTCGGCCATGCCGTCGACAACCTCCGAAAACGACCACATCACTTCCGGCCGCTCCGGCGAAGCGAAGTTCAGACAGTTCGTAATTGCCAGCGGCTGGGCGCCGACACAGACGACGTTGCGCGCTGCTTCGGCGACCAGTAGTTTTGCGCCTTCGCGTGGGTTCGCCGCGCAATAGCGCCCGTTGCCATCGAGGCTGATTGCCAGGGCCCGCCGCGTTTCTTTGATTCGGACCACAGCCGCATCCGCCCCCGGCAAGACCGCCGTGTTAGTGCGCACCATGTGATCGTACTGAGAATATACCCACTCCTTCGAGGCGATGTTTGGCGACGCGAGCAGACGAAGCAGGGATTCATTGTGGTTTTGTTCGTCATCAGTGGTTAGTTGTCCGTCGTCTGCGCCTTGCTTTGAAGCTTGCTCCTGAATCAGACCTCTGACCTCTGACTTCTGACCTCTGACCTCTGACTTCTGACCTCTGACAATCGATTCCATAGGCCGCTCGTAGCGCGGCGCCTCATCAGTCAGGGCCGAAACAGGAATGTCGGCAACTGTTTCGCCATCGTGAATCACGCGCATGTGTTGGTCATCACGCACGCGTCCGATTACTACGGCGTCCAGATCCCATTTGCGAAAAATGTCAATCACCTCACGTTCGCGCCCTGAATGAGTCACAATCAGCATGCGCTCCTGTGACTCGGAGAGCAGCATTTCGTAGGCCGTCATGCCCTCTTCGCGCTGCGGCACTAATGACAGATCGAGCTCAATTCCCGTACCGGCGCGCGCGGCCATCTCGCATGATGAAGAAGTCAATCCCGCCGCGCCCATGTCCTGGATGCCGGCGACGGCGCCGCTGCGCATGGCCTCCAGGCACGCTTCCAGCAAGAGCTTTTCCAGAAACGGATCGCCCACCTGGACGGTTGGCCGCTTTGCCAGGGCGGCATCGTCAAATTCCGCTGAGGCCATGGTCGCGCCGTGAATGCCGTCACGTCCGGTCTTCGCGCCCACGTACAGCACAGGATTACCGGCGCCGGTTGCTTTGCCAAAGAAGATCTGATCGCCTCGTACCAGGCCCAGCGCGAAAGCATTGACCAGCGGATTGAGCGCGTACGCATCATCAAATGCAACTTCGCCGCCGACTGTGGCAACGCCGAACGCGTTACCGTAATGCGCGATTCCGGCAACGACTCCGGCCAGCAGCGATCGGTTACGTCGTCCATGTTGAGGATGATCGAGCGAACCAAAGCGCAAACTATTTAAAGACGCAATCGGGCGGGCGCCCATGGTGAAAACATCGCGCAGGATCCCGCCAACACCAGTGGCCGCTCCCTGAAAAGGCTCAATGAATGACGGATGATTGTGGGACTCGATCTTAAAGGCGGCGCACCAGCCATCGCCGACATCAACGACCCCGGCGTTCTCGCCCGGCGGCACGATCACGCGATCGCCCTTCGTGGGCAAACGCTGCAGGTGAACGCGCGAGGATTTATAGGAGCAATGTTCCGACCACATCACCGAAAAGACTCCCAGCTCGACCAGGGTCGGCTGGCGGCCAAGCAGCTCCTTGATGCGCGCGAATTCTTCCTGAGTAAGATTATGAGCGGCTACTACTTCGAGTGTGATCGATTCCATTATTAGTAGGGAAGGCGGGAACACTGCCGACTGCTTACTGCCTACTGCCTACTGCACGTTTTTGCGAGTGTCGCGCGGTGAGCGGGCAGTACCGCCATGGTGATCGTAGCTGCGAATCAGGATGGTGCTTAGAGCCTCTCGGTTCGCCTTGGGGGCCAGTCTCTTCTCTGCGATTAAGCGGTAGACTTGGTTATCATTTGGGATGATCGCTTTCAGTTCGCCACTCTTGCCCTTCTCGCCGATCATACCCTGGAGCGCATCAAGAACGTCCTTCAGGCGATTATCCAGATCGAGCTTGGTGAGCTTGGGATTCCGAAGATAGAATCGGATCTCAACTTCAAGTTTGTCCGTGCCCGCATATTTAACAGTGCCTTGCTTCTGAACTTTGACAATGGCCGCATTAATCGCGCGGCGCCACGCTCTCCCGTCCGACATGTAATTCGGTATCCGTACGCTCAGCTTCAGGGCACGCTTCGCCATAATCGCAGAGGCTCACTCTGACCATGCGGGGTCGGTTTACAAATTCTTGTAGGTAGCTTCGCTCCGCCGTTCAATCGAAAGGATGCGAATATCATTTCCTTCTCGTCTGAAAATAATCCTCATGTTCCCTTTGCGAATCCGAAAAATATCGCGGCGCCCTTTCAGTTGCAGGATCTCCAGCCCTTCAAGCTTTCCGCTGCTCAGTTTTGAAAGAATCGCTTTTATCGTTTTGCGCTCGCGGGGGTTGAGCTTCTTTAGCGCTTTTTGAATCTTGTCCATTCACAACCGACTAATCAGGTCAGAAATATCGACGCCGCCCTTCCGGATTTTTGTAAAGTCTACGACTTCTTCCCATTCTCCTTCGCCGGCCGCGATTGGACTGATTCTGAAAATTGGTTTGGAACGTTTGATAATCACGAAGGATTCGCCCCGCTCCACCCTCGAAGCGTAGAGCGAAACGTTATCTTCCAGTTCCTTTAGCGGGATGGATTTTTCCACGATCGAAGATTCCTTTCAAACCCGAGTTAATCCAGGGTAAAGTGCCGGTCAAAACTAGCAGGAGCTGCAAACTCTTCTGAGAATCTGGCTACTTGACTACCAGCTTGTCGATCTCGGCGCGCAGCTCTGCCGGCTTGATGGGCCCTTTGTGTTTGTAAACCACGTTCCCGCTCTGGTCGTAAAGAAACGTTGCCGGCATGTCACCCTGCCAGGTGATATCGACCATTTGAATTATCGTCTCAGGATCCGGAACATCCAAAAGGTACACCGGCATCCTGGCATGCTGCGATCGCAGGAACTTTGGTACCGTCGTCATCATGTCGGCCACATCGTCGAGCGAGATGGCTACAAAGTCCAGACCCTTGCTGCGATAGTCAGCATCGATCTTCACCAGGTCAGGAAACTCTTCTCGACAGGGATCGCACCAGGTGGCCCAGAAGTTCACCAGCAGGGGCCGATCCTGAGGTGGCGCGCCGCGTGTCAGTAGTTGTTTGAAACCTGCCTCATCGATCAGGCTGACCCGCGGAGTCATGGCCGCTGATCGGTTGATGGCAGCGCGTGGCTTGCGCTTGCGCGCCCCCTGCGCGTTAGTGCCCCCGGTGGCAGGCGCTGCCAGTGACACCACCACGCCGACGGCGCAGATAACCGTTAATAAAGTCCAGCGAATAATCATTGCGTGGCAACGCGCTTGATGGTGCAGCCGAAGGCTTTGGCCTCGGTTTTGGCTACCGGCTTGGCGGCCAGCATTTCATCAATCGCATCGCGCAGATCGTTCGAAGTGATCGCGTCGCCATTGCGCGAGTTGTCAATGCGCCCGTGATAGACCAGCTTGCCCTCAGCATTCAGAAGATATGCTTCAGGCGTGACGGCCGCGCCCCATTGATCGGCGATCTTGTTGCCATCGTCCTTCAAAATCGTGAAGCTCAGATGCTTCTCGGCCGCATGCGATTTCACTTCTTCGGCCGGCTCAGTCGAGTTCGCGTTGATACCGACAACGTTGATGCCGCGCGCCTTGTAATCCTGCGAGATTCTGTCCATGCGCTCGTTGTAGGCGTTAGAGACCGGGCAACGAGTCGCAATGAAGATGAAGAGCGTCCCGTTCTTGCCCTTGAGCGAGGCCAGCGAGTGCTTATTGCCGTCAACATCGGGGAGGGTGAAGTCAGGGATTGGTTGTCCGATTACAGCGCCTGATGCCGGAGTATCGCCGGCCCTGGCCGAACGCTCAACGAAGATCGCACTGGTTGTAACCAACAGGGCGAATACGAGAGCGGCGATGTAATGTTTCTTCATGATCGGAACTCCTTAGGGTTAGTTTGTGTCAACTGGGGGAGCGTAAGGTTATCAGCCAACAGCGTGCACTGCAAGGACGGTGGATACTATCTTGATGCAGTTTGCTTTGGAATAGATAGTGACCCCGCACTAAGAGCGCCAACGGCGCGAAATGTAAAAGCCTGGGCCAACGGCCCAGGTATGGTTCGGTAGGGATTCAGATTAGGAAAGACTACATCTTTCCTGGGGCGATGCCACAGGCTTTTTCATTTCGGGCCTTTGGCCCTCAGTCCTACTATCGGCTCTGTGGTGAATAAACCGTTAAGATTCTACAGGTCAAGCCTCGGCTTCAATCTTTACCAGGCTCAGATAGTATTCGCCCGGATACTTCGCGTAGAACTCATCGAGAAAACCTATGCCTGCTTCGGGGCTTAGGGAATGGATGATTTCCATGTCGTAATTCAAAGCAAACTTCTCTTTCCGATCAGTGCGATCACGATACCCTTCGCGGTAGGCAGCCTGCGCCTCAAGGGCTGTCACGCCCGGCAACTCATTCGCCGCCAGAAAGGCGTTATTGTATTCAAGGGCCACGATGCTGTAGTCAAACTCGGCGCACAAGTCTGCCAGGCTGGCAATGCTGTAGCCGAAGAAGTGATGTCGCAGCTCAAAGTCCGGATTGTATTTCACGATGAACCTTATCGGCGGCGGGATCTTCTCGTTGATCTCGGTGACAATCAATCGCGGACGGAATTCGCCCAGAAGCGCGCGCAACACCCAATAATCATTGCCGTCAATGTCCAGACTAAACACGCTGAAATCTTTCTCGATCTCATAAGCATACAAAAGTGGGATGACAGTGCGGGGCGTGACTCGCGCCCGGCATGCAAACGCGTTCGGATAGCGCTGGTAAGCTCGCGCCAGCTTGATCACCTTACGCGGGTCGCCTTCCACCCCTAAGCCTCTCCAACCCTGGCTGAACAAAGCGTAGGTATTGGACCAGCGAATGCCATCGCCGGCGCCGATATCCACGGCACTGTGGTGATGGTCGGCTGGAAGCAGGTCGCCAATCAACCGTTTCAGGATCTCTTCTTCGCCCCATCGCGAGAAGCCGCCGGAGTTTCGCGACCGCCTGGTCTGGCGCCGGCGGGAATCTATCCGGCGAAAATAATTCAATGCTGATTTTCGAAAACTCATTTTGCCGGTGCTGAAGACGATTCCGAACTCCAAAGACTCAAGTGACTCACCGTAGCAAACTCGGCTTGAGGATGTCCACGCCACAAAAAGTTGGCTACTGCCCAATTTCAATTTCTTTGTCTCAATTCCCCTCCCACTGGGAGGGTATATGGACCGGGGAGGGCCTGCGGCGAATCAATCAAACACTTCATTAACGCGTGGCCTCGATGGCCGCGCGCCGTTTTTGAATGCTTTAGCTCAGCACGCCCACCTGTGACCTAAAATGACATCGGCGCGAGAGTGCCCTCATCAGAACGACACGCGGCCATCGAGGCCGCGCGTATTTCGTGTGACGGAGCCGGCACCCCAAGCCCTCCCCGACCCTCCCAGAGGGAGGGAGTAAGCGTGAAGAGCAAACACGAACTTGGACGCCACAAAAAGTTGACTGGTTATTTAGAAAAGACTTATTTTGCAGGAACACTATGCCAGATCAGGCGCGGATCCCATTGCAGCAGGAACTGTCGAGTGATGAAAGCCGAGGCGAACTTCGCCACTTTGCGGAAACCTCCCGCATCATCGCTGAAACCGCGTCGGATGCAATCCTCACTATCGATCAGGACAGCACTATCCTGTTCGTCAACCGCGCCGCCGAAAAGATATTTGGTTACTCGAAGGATGAAATGCTCGGGCAGCAGCTGACGATGCTCATGCCCGACTATCTTCGGCAGGTGCATAAGGCTGGAATCAAACAATACGTCGAAACAGGAAAGCGCCATATAGACTGGGAAGCAGTGGCCTTGCCCGGTCTGCACAAAAGCGGAAAAGAAATTCCGCTCGAACTGTCTTTTGGTGAATTCATTAAAGACGGCAAACGCTTTTTTACCGGCATCGCTCGAGATGTAGCTGAGCGCAAGCTGAGCGAAAGGCGGTTGGCAACCCAGTACCAGGTAACACGCATATTGGCGGAAGCCACTTCCCTGGTCGAAGCAGCGCCGCGCTTACTTCAAGCGGTATGCGAATGTCTCGACTGGGGCCTGGGAATACTTTGGCGAGTCGATCGCGACCACCTGCGTTATGTGCAGAGCTGGCACCAGCCCGTGTCTAACTTCGAAGAATTTGAAGCTGACAGCCTGCAACGAACGTTTCTCCGCGGGATTGGGCTGCCGGGGCGCATTTGGGCCGGCGGTGAGCCGATCTGGTTTGAAAAGGTAGTTCAGGATGCCAACTTCCCCCGGGCCCCATTCGCTGCCAGGGCCGGCATTCAGAGCGCATTCGGTTTTCCCCTCAAGTTAGGAAACGAGATTCTTGGCATCATCGAGTTTTTCAGTAGTCATGAGCAGGAACCCGACCGTGCGTTGCTGGACATGATGAGCACCATCGGCAGCCAAATCGGGCAGTTCATTGAACGCAAACGGGTTGAAGATGAACGCAGCCTTACTCTTGAGCGGGAGCAAAACGCGCGCAAGGCCGCTGAAGCCGCTGCCGAGCGTATCCGCAGCTTGCAATTGGTCACTGATGCCACTCTGGCGCACTTTGCTCTGGATGAGCTTCTGGCCGAGTTGCTCAATCGCGTACGCGACGCGTTGCCCGTGGATACAGTGGCTATTCTGTTGTTGGAAAGCGAAGGTGATGAGCTGGTGGCCTCTGCGGCAAAGGGCCTCGAGGAAGAAGTTGAGCAAGGAGTTCGCATCCCCGTGGGAAAAGGCTTTGCCGGTCGCATAGCTGAGACGGCACAGCCCGTTTTCATCGAAGACACTGAAAAAGCGGAATTGCACAATCCGCTCCTGCGCGAAAAAGGAATCCGCTCGCTTCTGGGTGTGCCATTGATGGTTGAAGGCCGTGTAATCGGCGTCATCCACGTCGGATCATTTTTTCAACATCAGTTTACGGAGGATGAAACCCGGTTGTTACAAATGGTCGCCGATCGCATCGCACTGGCGATCGACAATGCGCGCTTATACGAGGAAGAGCGACAGGCGCGCAAGGAGGCTGAGGCGGCCAATCGCGCCAAGGATGAGTTTCTGACCACCCTGTCTCACGAGCTGCGGACGCCGCTGACTCCGATCATCGGTTGGATCCACATGATGCTGCGCGGCGTTCTTCCCGAAGAGGAATTTACGCGTGGGCTCTCGGTGATAGAAAGAAACTCGCAGGCCCTGAAACGTCTCATCAACGATCTGCTCGACGTCTCGGCCATCCTCAGCGGGAAGATGCGAATTGAAGAAGTGCCGGTACAACTCGAGGCAGTGGTGCGCGAAGCAGTCGAGACTGTGCGGCCGCTGGCTGCGGAGCGAGACGTTCATCTCGAAGTTTCATTTCGCGATTGGCAGAACCCGATTATGGTGAATGGCGATCGCACGCGGCTGGTGCAGACGTTCTGGAATCTTTTGACCAATGCCATCAGGTTTTCCGCTCCCGGTGGGAAGGTACACCTTCAATGCGAGAGCAGTCCCACCGAGGCTGTGGTTCAGGTTGAAGACAATGGCGAAGGCATTGCGCCGGATTTTCTTCCCTACGTGTTCGAACGCTTTCGCCAGGCCGACGGTTCGAAGACCAGAACACACGGCGGACTCGGCCTCGGTTTGGCGTTAGTGAAAAGTTTTGTCGAAGCCCATGGTGGCAGCGCCACCGCGGCCAGCGACGGCCCCGGTCTTGGCAGCAGATTCACGGTGCGGTTACCGCGACTGGCTGTTGCCGAAGCGCCCCCGACGATCGATGATCCGGTCAAAGCCGCAGCGGGCCCGGGCGCTGCCAATATACTGATTGTAGAAGATGAGCCGGACACGCTGGAGATGCTGCATGCCGCTATGGCGGCGAGAGGCTATCGCACGACCTTGTGTGCTTCGGCAACGAGTGCGATGGAGGCGGCCGCTGAGCAGGAGTTCGACCTTATCATCTCAGACATTGGTATGCCGGAGATGGATGGGTACGAACTAATCAGGCGTTTGCGACGGAATTCGCGTTATCGGCACACTCCCGCCATTGCCGTGTCGGGTTACGCGTCGCAGAAGGAGGCGGAGGCCGCAATTAGCGCCGGCTTTAATGTGCATCTCGCGAAACCGTTCGGACCGGAGGAACTTAATGCGCTGGTAGAGAAGTTGTTGAAACAGAAAAGCGATGATAACAAGATAGACAGTATGTAGAGTTTGCGCTAAATTAGGCCGCGCCCATTCACGTTTAGGACCGGCATCCATGCGTCTGGTTGTGCCAGAGAGAGGCCCGAATGCAATTAGCGTCTTTGCAGTTTCCTGAAACGCCGCAGTTCCTACAAACATCGTCAAACTTTTTCGTTCCGGGCGCCGCCAACAACTCAAACAACGTTGCCCCAGTGGCGCACAAAGATCCGGGCCCGAAAGAACAGAAGCCGTTGGCTCTGGTTGTTGACGACGTTGCGGATGTCACTGAGATGATTTCGCTATTCCTGCGGCATGCAGGTTACACCGTCTCTACGGCGGGATCTGCCACGGCAGCGCTGGAGCTGGCCCGCGTGGAAGTCTTTGACGTGGTCATCTCGGATATCGGCATGCCGGGGATGAATGGCTACGAGTTAGCTGAGGCGTTGCGAGAGCTACCGGACTACCAGGTCGTGCCCATGATCGCAGTGACTGGCTATTCGATGTACGATGACCGCGAGCGCGCGATAGAATCAGGGTTCAACGCTCACCTGACCAAACCGATCGATCCTTCGACCCTGCTGGACTTGATCGCCGAGCTGCGTGATTAGGATCAGAAATTTCATAGACATTGATTGCACAAATATTTCTGCTTAACTTCGCCTCTATGCCTTCATCCTTGTTGTCCTTCGCTCCCTAATGAAAGAAGCTCACGATTCGGCCAACGCCCTGGAAGTTAAGAAGGAGTCGAAGCTCCGTGACTATCTTCAATCCGAAGCCGCCTCGCGCACCGGCCAATTGCTTATCGGAGCGGTAGCAATCGGCATCGTGTTCTGGTGGCTTCAGTTTTCCACCCAGTCAATCTGCTGTGGCGACTTTGATGGCTACTATCACATCAAATGGAGCCGTTTGCTTTGGGAAGGAATACGCAGCCGGCATTTTCCGCCCGCCTTTACCTGGCTGCCGCTGACATCGCTGAACGCGAACAGCTACGTCGATCATCATCTGCTGTTTCACCTCTTGCAGATGCCGTTTACCTGGTTCGGTGATTTGCGCTTAGGCGCGAAGATTGCCGCCACGATCTTTGCCAGTCTGGCCGTTTTCTCCTGTTACTGGCTGATTGTGCGCTACCGGATAAGCTACGCCCTGGTTTGGTTGGTGGCCCTGCTGGCTTGCTCGGCGCCCTTTCTTTATCGCCTGAACATGGCCAAGGCGCCGCCCTTCGCAATCATTTACCTGGTCCTGGGTATCTACCTTTTATTCGAAAAAAAATACCGGCTCCTGGTGCCACTGGCCTTTGTCTTCGCACTGACCTACGACATGTTTGTGTTACTGGGACTGGCGGTGGTGATATGGGTGGCGGTGATCGGCTGGACGGAGCGCCGCTTTGAATGGCGTCCTCTATTGTGGGTAGTTGTTGGTTTGCTGGCGGGCTTGATCATCAATCCTTACTTTCCCCACAACCTGTATCTTCTTTACGAGCACTTCATAATTAAAGTCACCGCCGCTGATTTTTCTACCAAGGTGGGCCAGGAGTGGTACCCATATGACACGAAGGAATTTCTGCTGCTGTGTTTTGTGGCATTCGCTGCAATGGTAGTAGGCTACATCGCGTTCGATGGCAGTGACCGCAAAAGTTCGTCGCGGCCGCTCTTCTTTTTGGTTTTCTCAACAGCGCTAATGATCATGACAATGCGCTGGAAGCGATTTGCGGAATACTGGCCGCCGTTCGCCGTGCTCTTCGCCGCGTTTTCCTTGCAGCCGATCTTCCTGGGAGTGCGCTCGGCTATTGGCCGCTTGCCCTCTGATGTGCTGAACGAGTTGGAGCCTTTCCTGGATCGGCAGGAGCCTACGAAAGTGGCCGCAGAGACTCAGCGAAAAGAGCTCATGCGAACGATTAAGGCCGGAGTTGTCGCTGTGGCCCTGGGGGTTGTCCTGTTCTTCAATCTGGGTGTAACGGCAAAGGACATTGGCCAGAGCGCCCGGCGTGACTATTACCAGGCGGGCATGGCCTGGGTGCGTGCCAACGTGCCTGCTGGGGAGATGGTCTTTAATACCGACTGGGATGATTTTCCCCGTTTGTTTTATTACGACCCGACCCATGTTTACGTGACCGGGTTGGATCCGACCTATTTGCTCGACAAAAATCCGGAGCTATCACGATTGTACGAACGCATCACGCTGGGAGAGGAGAAGGATCCCGGCCCGTTGATTCGGGACAGGTTTAAGGCGCGCTACGTCTTCAGTGACAATACAAACGACCATGATGAGTTTTACACGAATGCCATGGACAGCGGCTGGTTCGATCGCGTGTACGAAGACGACGATTGCACTGTGCTCCACATCCGCGATCAAAAAGGAGAGCCACCGCCTGACACGGAGACGGATGAGCCCGGCACAGGGCCGGACAACCAGAACGAAGAAGATAACAGTCCGTGACCATTGCCAATTGTCGATTTCCGATTGCCAATTAGCTCTTGACGAGGAAGTCAATTGGCATTTGGCAATTGGCAATCGGCAATGCTTTGGCCCACCCGCTACCGCGTGGTAGTACTGACCTCATGGGACCGACGGTTGTACTTTATGAGAAACCGCTCGAAACAAATCACTATCGGATTGCTAGCCCTCGCGCTGGCTTTGTTTCTTCTATCCTGCAAAAAACCCGCCAACGAATCTCCCGAAGCACAGTCAGCTGAAACGCCAACGACCCCGTCATCGCCCGAACCGTCGCCCCGCAACCAGTTCGAGCGAGACATGCAGTTCATTCGACACGGTCATTTCAAACACGTGTGGGTGTTCTCGCGCAAAGACGGGATGGCGCTGGACAAAGTCGATGGTGATTTCCTGCGCGTCAACGCGCCCGGCGTGGTCGATTGGGTGGGCACTGACGAAGGCAAACGCTTCATTGCCGGCTCGAATTTCGATATCGAACCCGCCAGGATGGAAATGCTGCGAAAGAGATTCAAAGTTGAGGACTACACTGGTAAGTAAGCAGTGCTGAAGATTAGCGGGGGCATGCCCCCTTCCTGACTGCAAGTGTTCACAGTTGAACTTTGATATTCAAGATCGGGAATCTGACTCAACACTATTTAGTTGCAGTCGGGAAGGGGGCATGCCCCCGCTCTTATAAACTCTTCATCTTATTTATTCCCGCCAGGACATCAACTCGATCAGGTTTCCATCCGGGTCGGTGAGATAGAAGCAGTCGTGATCGCCCCAATCAACGGGCTGCGAAAGTGGTACACCTGCAGCTTGTAATTCTTCTCGAGCGGCGCTCCAGTCTGCCGCCGAAACATTCACGGCAAAATGTGCTCGGCCCAATGGATTCTCAATCGCACCCGGCTCGACTGGAGTTTGCAGATCGAGTTTCAGCATCACCGCCAGCGACATGTCACCGCACCTGAACACTATCTGCTCCGAACCAATTCGCATTTTGACCGGCATGCCCAGGCGCTCGGTGTAGAACTTTTCCGCGCGTGCCAGATCGCTGACGTAGATGACGAAGTGATCGAGCTTCTTAATTCGCGGCGGCATTACATTTTGACAGGCGCCAACAGAGCGAAGTGGCCGGGACGCCGGCGCGAGGTCGGAGGCCAGAGGTCAGAGGTCAGAGAACGAACCATTTTCCATATATCATTTGCCATTTCTCATTTACCATTGCTTTCGCAACTGACTTCTGACCTTTGACCTCTAACCTCTGACTTCTGACTTCTGACCTCTGACTTCTGACTTCTGACCTCTGACCTCTGACTCCAGGTCCTACTTCGGCGCATTCTTAGCGAAGTCGCCTGATTTGACGATTGTTATTTTTGACGGATCAGTGTGGCGACGCATGGCTGCATTGATCTGTTCGGGTGTCAGGGCTTTGATCTTTGCTTCGAAGTCAGCATCCCACTGGAACGTGCGGCCGATGAAGAGATAATTATTTGAACGCCCTAATTGCTCCCTATCCTGCGACCGGCTGACCTCGCGGGATTGCAGATAGCCGGACTTGGCCGCTTCGACCTCTTCGGCTGTGAATCCATCCTTCAGCATGCGCGCGATCTCTTCCTTAAAAGCCGCTTCGAGCTTATCAACGTTCTGCGGCGCATAGATCGCGGTCGCAGTAAAACTCCCGTAATGATCGACTGCGCTCACAAAGATTGATGAGCCCACGCCGTAACTGAGGCCCTCCTTTTGCCGGATGCGCGCAGCCAGGCGGGAGTTCAGAAAACCACCGCCGAGCATGTAGTGACCCAGGGCCAGCGCCGGGTAGTCAGGATTGTCGTCGCGGAGGTTCAGGTTAAAGCCGGCGACAAAGAAAGCATTGGCCTTGTCGGGAGCGGGCAATGATTGGTTGATTGGCGCTATATCTTTGAAAACGCTGGGCACGCGCGTGAAAGGGCGCGGGCTCTTCCAATCGCCGAGTAACTCAGTCGCCAGCTTGGCGATCTCTTTATCATCGAAGTCGCCGATCACCGTAAGCTGGGCGTTCGATGCCCCATAGAAGTCCTTGTAGAACTGCTTCGCTTGATCGAGTGTCGCGGCACTGATCTCGGCAATGTCTTCGTCCGGCGTCGAGACATAACGCACGTCGCCTTTAGGATACTGAGTGATATGGCGGCTGAACGCGGTGAAAGCGATCTGCGTCGGCTCGCTCTTTTGCTGCTCGATGCCGGCAAGGTTTTCCCGCTTCAATAGATCGAATTCCGTTTCCGGAAACGATGGCTCGCGCAACATCTCCGCGGCCAGGCGCATCACGGCCGGCAGATTCTCGCGCTTGGTTTCGATGGAAACAGTGGCCGACGTCGGGCCGCCAAAAACGAAGGCCCGCGCTTTCAAACGATTCAGTTCATCCTGAATCTCCTGGCGGGTATGTTTGGTAGTGCCGCGCATCAGCATCCCCCCCGCCATTTCAGCCGCGGTCGAGCGATTCATCAGACTCTTCTCGTCGCCGTAGCGAAGTATCATCTGCGCTACTACAGTGCCGCCGCGGGTCTTCTTGGGCATTAGCGCCATTTTCAATCCGCCTGCCTGGCTGCGGATCATGCGCGATTCAATATTGGCGGGAGAGGGATCGAATGCTTCGCCTGCCGCTATAGCCGCTTCCCCTTTGTAGTCCTTGAGCATCGCGGTTACGTCGGGTGTGGCCGGAATCTCCGCCCGGTCAGGCTTGGTAGTGGGAATGAATATGCCGACGGTGCGATTTGCAGGCTTGAAATAGCGCCCGGCCACCTGTTGCACTTCTTCCAGCGTCACGTTGCGCACGCGGTCGCGCTGCAGGAAAAACAACCGCCAGTCGCCGGCGGCGATATACTCGCTCATGAATAAGCCGATTAGATCAGACTGGTTGAGGTTGAGCTCGACATTCTTGAGAATCTGCGCGCGCGCTCGCTCAACCTCTTCTTTAGTGACAGGGTTAGTGCTCAATCCCTCAACGGCTTGCAGCAATCCTTCGCGCACGGGCTCCACCGCATCGGCCTGTCTTACTTCAGCGCCGAAAATAGCGAGCGTCGGCTGGCGCCACGAAAAACTGAAACCAAAAACCGAACTTGCCTTCTTTGTCTCGACCAGCGCTTTGTGCAGACGTCCGGAGGGAGTGTCGCCGAGTACCGATGACAAGATACTAATCGCGGCGTAATCGGGGTGGGAGCTGGCAGGAACGTGGTACATGGCCTGGACCAGCTGCGTGTCTCCAGTTCGCCGGATTGTGACCGCGCGCTCACCGTCCTGGGTTGGCTCGATGGTATAGATTTTTTGCAGCGTGCGTGTGGGCCGCGGAATTGGTGAAAAGTATTTATCCACCAGCGCGAGTATTTTCTGTTCATCAATCCTGCCCGCAATGGTCAATACCGCATTATCCGGCTGGTAGTATTTATGGTAGAAAGCCTGGAGACGTTCGATGGGCACGTTCTCGATATCAGAGCGCGCTCCGATGGTCGACTTGCCATAGCTATGCCAGTCGTAAGCGCTGGCCATCGTGCGCCGGAGTAAAACGCTGAACGGGCTATTCTCACCCAGCTCATATTCGTTGCGAACCACAGTCATCTCGCTGTCCAAATCCTTTTTGGCGATAAAGGAATTGATCATGCGGTCGGATTCAAGATCGAGCGCCCAGTTGAGATTCTCGTCAGTGGCAGCGAAGGTTTCGAAGTAGTTGGTGCGCTCTGTGGAGGTGCTGCCGTTAGGGCGGGCGCCATGCGCGGTCAACTCCTGCGGGATGTTCTGATGTTTGGGCGTGCCCTTGAAAACCAGGTGCTCGAGCAGGTGGGCCATGCCGGTCTCGCCATAATCCTCAACCGCCGAGCCGACCAGGTAAGTCATATTCACGGTGATGGTCTGCTTCGTCGGATCAGGAAACAAAAGTATTTTCAACCCATTCGCCAAACGGTATTCGGTGATCCCTTCGACTGAAGTGACCCGCTCAACGCCGCGAGGTAAAGCAGGCGCCGCCGTTGTGGCTTGCTGGCTAATATTGCCGGGGGAAAGAGCATTGCCGGGGGAAATGGCGTGCGCACCCGGGGCCAGCGTATATGCGGCAACCAGCGTCAACGCCAGTAACACGGCGTGAAATTTTATTCTGCGTTTCATAGAGATCTCCTGAAGAGTTAGCCGGCCAGGGCAAACCTGGCGGTATTAATGGGCTCGTTTAGTAAGTGATCAAAGCGGAAACAGCCATGGGGTCATAACTCGGAACGAGGCGCGATCGCAACATGGCCGGAGCCGGCAGGCTCAAATCATTCCCGAATCAATGCCCGCATTCTACGGCACCAGGACAAGTTTCCCAAACTGAGCGCGATCTTCCATTAGCTCATGCGCCCTTCCGGCCTCTGCGAGCGGAAACGATCGATCTACCACCGCGTGGATGAGGCCGCTCTCGATAAACTTCATCGCCGCGAGCAACTCAGCTTTCGATCCCATCATTGAACCAAGAATTGTCAGGTGGCGATAGAAGACCTGACGCAGATCGGTGCGCGCATCGTAGCCGCTGGTGGCTCCACAGGTGACCAGACGCCCACCGCTTTTCAGGGACGCAATCGACCCCGGCCAGGTTTCGGCGCCCGTGTGTTCGAAGACGACATCAACCCCGTGTCGATTTGTCAGGCGCTTCACTTCTTTGGGCCAGTCTTCGCGCGTGTAGTTGATGGTCGCATCCGCGCCCAGCTCGCGCGCCTTCGCAAGTTTTTCGTCTGAGCCGGCAGTGGCAATAACTCGAGCGCCGCGCAGCTTGGCGATCTGAATTCCGAGGGAACCTACGCCGCTTCCCGCCGCATGAATCAGCACGTCTTCACCTGGCTGAACGTTGGCCTGCGTCACCAGCATGTGCCACGCCGTCAACGTCACCAGGGGCAGCGCGGCAGCTTCTTCCCAGCTCAGTTTCTTCGGCTTGGGAATAACGTTGACAGCCGGAGCAGCAATTAATTCCGCGTAACCACCGTTGCGCCGGTAACCGAGAATGTCATACTCAGGGCAAAGATTGTCCTGGCCGCGCAGACACTTTATGCAATGCCCGCAGGAAACTCCCGGCTGCAGCATGATTTCATCGCCGGGTTCAACCCACGTGGCCAGGTCCCCCGCTTT
>DASXRU010000205.1:0-7267 GCA_036506395.1 Pyrinomonadaceae bacterium
GTACGTGTTCCGAGCAAGTCTGTCGAATTCATGCCGGATGGCGCGCTCTTCGCGAGACTCCAGCAACTTGCGGCCCTCGCTGTCCCCGCCGGTCCAAACTTCTGCCAGGAAGTAGCGTTGACCATATCGATGGAACACCAGCCGCGCCTGAGTCTTGTTTCTCTGCGGCTCAATCGAATTACTTAACCGCATGACTGACTTCCCGGTATCATCGCTTTTGATCACCAGACCTGTACCATCGTTGGTAATCGACCTGACGGAGTACTCGCCGGATGTCATCGTCTGATTTCCCACTGTGAAGTCAAAGGGGATGTCAGCCGCGAGCTTCTTCGACTGAGCGTTGGCCGAAACCACCGCCGCTGCGAAAGCCAGCGCAACCGTCAGCACCACCACCGTGAAACCTTTTAGCAGTTCTTTTCTCATGTTTTCTCCTTTTGCCCTTTGGGCAATGGCCGAATCTACTCGACCTTAAACTTTGTAGTAGGCAACTGGTCTCCTTATGAACTTCTCGGGGGGTTCACCGCGTTGTCAGCTCGTCCATTAGTTTGATTCGCGAGCCGTCTCTGTCTATTGCTAACAATGTGCCACGGGTTTGGGAATTCGGGTCTGCTGATGAAATGGCCAGAGAACATGAGGAAAACTTAGGATTATCATAGAAGTCTGGACGTCACGGATCTGAAAAGTCGTGGTCCAGGCCGGCAAAATCTCTATCCGATCAGATAGGAAACCCGCTGCCTATTATCTGATTGGATAGAGACTTCTCGTCTGCGAGGACGGTTGCTGGAACTGGCTGAGCCGCGTACACTGCGCAGCTAAAGCAGGGACTCACAAACTCGTCATGACGCCACGACTTGTTGCCATCTCCGGAAGATTAACTGGAGCAACCTTCAACCTTGTGGAGGAAGAGATTGTCATTGGCCGCGAAACGACCGCCACCATTTGCATCGCGGACGGTTCAGTATCACGTCGCCACTCGCGCATTCAGAAGCAAGGGGAGGAGTTCGTCATATCCGATCTGGAGAGCCTCAACGGCACCTTCATTAACGGCGTCCCGGTAAAGGCCCGTGCCCTCAAGCACGGTGATCGACTAAGGATAGGAGACTCGCAGTTTCTCTTTCTCCGACAGGAAGGCGATGCGCCTTCTACATCCAGCGATATACAGTTTGATGACCAGGCGCTTAGCGACGAGACGGTTCAACTTCGGGTTGATGAGGCGCTATATCTGATGGCCCGGGACTTGACCGCCCTGATGAAAATCAGCACAAGAATTAATGCCATCCATGGTTTGGAGGAATTACAAAAGACATTGCTGGAGCTTCTTTTCGAAGTTGTTCCGGCGCAGCGTGGCGCCATTCTTTTGAGCGACGATGGCACTCCGGAGTTCGCGTCATTATTCGGTTTGCATCGCCTTCGCGGAACAGACGGAACAATCAAAGTAAGTCGGACCATAACGCAGAAAGTCATGCGCGAAGGCGTGGCGTTAGTATCAAACCAGCCGGCAAAAGACTCAGCCCTCGCAAGCGAAAGTCTAATCAGCGACCCGCTAAGTTCGGTTTTATGCGTTCGGCTGGTCATGCTTGATCGCGCCATCGGTGTCATTTATCTGGATGCAAGGGAACCCGGTGTTCATTTTGATAAGGATCATTTGCATCTGGTTACGGCGATCGCCGGGATCGCAGCCGTTGCTATAGAAAACGCCCGCCACATTGAATGGCTGGAGGGGGAGAATCAGCGGCTGCTTTCCGACGTTAATATTGAGCACAACATGGTGGGCGAAAGCCCGCTCATGCAGCAGTTTTACCAACTGATTTCGCGAGTGGCGCCGGCGGACTCGACCGTGTTGATAAGCGGAGAGAGCGGCACCGGAAAGGAACTCGCGGCCCGCGCTATTCATCAGAACAGCCGGCGCGCAAACAAGGCATTCGTCGCGGTTAACTGCTCCGCCCTGGCAGAGAACCTGCTCGAGAGTGAGTTGTTTGGACATGAAAAAGGGGCTTTCACCGGCGCCGTCGCTCAGAAGAAAGGTCGCCTTGAGGTTGCCGATGGAGGAACGCTGTTTCTCGACGAAATTGGCGAAATCTCTGCTGCGCTTCAGGTCAAACTATTGCGTGTACTGCAGGAGCGCGAGTTCGAGCGGGTTGGAGGAACGCGCACTATAAAAGTCGATATTCGACTGATCGCCGCCAGCAACAAAAATCTCGAAGAAGCCATCGAACAAGGCACGTTTCGTCAGGATCTTTTTTATCGGCTGAACGTAGTAGGGGTAGAAATGCCACCCCTGCGAGATCGGCGGGAAGATATTCCGCTACTGGCAAGTTACTTTGTCGAGAAATACAGCGCGAAGTGCAACCGGCAGGTCAGGAGTATTACAGCGGAGGCGCGCACGCGCCTGGCGACCTATGACTGGCCCGGGAACGTGCGCGAATTGGAGAATGCCATTGAGCGGGCGATTGTGCTGGGAACAACCGAACAGGTGCTGCCGGAAGATTTGCCTGAGGTCATCCTGGAAAGCGGCGTTTCGGAAGGCACACCCGTGACGAAATATCACGATGCAGTGGCGCGGACGAAAAAGGAAATTATCCTCAGTGCAATGGATCACGCTAAGGGAAACTATACCGAAGCCGCGCGGATCCTCGAGGTGCATCCGAACTATCTTCACCGCTTAATACGGAACCTCGGCCTGAAGGAAGCGTTGAAAGTGCAGACGGGAACTTCTGCAAAGGGAACCCCTCAGGGGGTCGGAAAGGAAAAACCATGAGGCGAATAATCGTAATGGCGCTATTGCTTCTGCTGCCGGTCCTTGCTGTGGTTGTGAAAACAACCGGACATGCGGGAACCGTTGGCGGCGATACCGCCGCCACACCGAGATGGGAGTACCTGGCGGTGGCCGGTCCCAGCACCACGAACTTTACGCCTACCGGCAATCCGAGCATGCGAAAAGAAGACGCGCCATTCGCGCGCGAAGGATTTGTACTGGAGCAGCATTTGGACAAGCTCGGGGCTAAGGGTTGGGAGTTGGTTTCGGTTGCCGGGATGCCCTCAGATCCGGTCTACTATTTCAAGCGCCAAAGGTAGCGGACCTGACCCGAATGAGGTCAGTACCTCCATGCGGTAGCGGGTGGGCCTCTTCCATTGCCAATTCTCGATTTCCGATTGCCGAATTCCTTATCGAATCAGTCAATTGACAATCTGCAATTGGCAATCGGCAATGATTAAATCCAGCCTATCACCACCGGGATCGCTGCTCGCTGGACACTTTTGCAAACCGCGTGTTACTTTACGAGCGCATTTGAATCTTCAGCGGTTGCCGTCACTGACGGTCGTACTGCAGTCCAGGAGGGCCATTTTTAGCAGTGGCGTTAGCAAAAGAAGCGAAGGAAAAAATCTTAACCGAATTTCGTACCCACGAAGTCGACACGGGATCACCCCAGGTGCAGATTGCACTACTTAGCCAGAGAATCAACGAGCTCACCGAGCACTTTAAGACGCACAAGAAGGACAACCACTCGCGCCGCGGATTGCTGAAAATGGTTTCGCAGCGCCGGAGCTTGCTTGATTACTTAAAACAGAAGGATATTGAGCGCTATCACGAAATCGTTGGCCGGCTGGGCCTGCGCCGTTAGATGTGGCACAGACGTTGGTCTATGCTACCGGACGGGACAAGCCAAAGACTGAAGTCTCCGGCCACCGACGTAAAAAGAACGAGAAACTTCGAATCTCGGTTTTACAAAGCCCGCGTCTATCGAAGAGTTTGAACCGGTGCCGAACGTGACGGCGATTTCCGGAGACAAGCGGACGCGCGTGCCTTAAGCAAATTCCGCAAGGCGGCAAGAGCTTCACGGCTAGTGGCTCTTGCCGCCTTCGTTTTTACCCTGACGGGGAATCGTCGCGGATCGTTATCCGCCATCGTCCACTGTCAGCGGTCATCGTTTGTAAGGAGACAATGAAAATGCCAGTTAGAAAATACTTGAAAGAATCGATCAGGCTGGGCGACAAGGAACTGACCGTAGAAACCGGCCGCGTCGCCAAGCAGGCTGACGGCTCTGTCGTCATCAGTTATGGCGACACCATGCTGCTGGTCGCCGCCGTTGGCGCGCAAACGCAGAGAGAAGGAATAGACTTCTTCCCGCTGACGGTCGAGTATCGCGAATCCAATTACGCCGCCGGGCGAATTCCCGGTAACTACTTTCGCCGCGAAGGGCGGCCTAATGAAAAAGAAGTCCTGACCTGCCGGCTCATCGACCGGCCCTGCCGGCCCCTATTTGCCGAAGGTTATAAGAACGAGACCCAGGTCATTGCTACGGTTATCTCGGCGGACCAGGATAATAACCCCGATGTCATTGCCATCACCGGGACATCGTGCGCGCTTTATCTTTCCGACATCCCGTTCCTCAATCCGATTGCCGGCGTGCGCATCGGCTTGATCGAGGGCCGTTACATAGTGAATCCCACCTACGATGAAGTGCGCGAGTCGCGTCTAAACTTGATCGTTGCCGGTACGGAAGAAGCCATCGTGATGGTAGAAGCGGGAGCGCAGGAAGTTTCGGAAGAAATCATGGTCGAAGCGCTGATGCTGGCGCACAAAGAGATCAACCGCCTCTGTCGCTGGCAGAAAGAGCTCTACAAGGCCCTGGACGTACAGAAGCGCGAAGTGGTGCCGCCGGTGCTCAATGAAGAGATGCTGGGCGAGATCCAGCGAAACTATGGCGACCGTTTGCGCGCCGCCCTCGATACCACCTCGCAGGACAAACGATCCAGTTACGCGGCCGTTGATGCGCTTAAGAAAGAGGTTGTCGAGTCATATCCCGAAGATCAACCTGAGATACGCCAGATGGCCAAGAGGGTTTTCGATCATTTGAAGGAGACCATCTTTCGCGACGATATTCTCAACAATCGCCGGCGGCCGGACGGGCGGCGCTTCGGAGAGATTCGGCCCATTACCTGCGAGGTTGGCTGGTTACCGCGGGCGCATGGCTCAGCCTTGTTCACCCGCGGCGAGACCCAGGCGATGGTTACCACCACGCTCGGTACCAAAGAGGACGAGCAGTTCATAGACGATATCGAAAAGGGCGAGGTTAAGCGCCGCTTTCTACTTCATTACAACTTCCCGCATTACTCGGTTGGTGAAGTTGGGCGTTTCGGTTCGTCGAGCCGGCGCGAGATTGGACACGGCGCACTGGCGCGGCGCGCTATCGAAGCGGTGTTGCCGGACTCCAGCGAGTTTCCCTACACGCTGCGCATTGTTTCCGACATTACTGAATCGAACGGCTCGTCTTCAATGGCTTCGATCTGCGGCGGCATCCTTTCGTTGATGGATGCGGGCGTTCCTTTGAAGGCGCCAGTGGCGGGCGTGGCCATGGGGCTGGTTATGGAGGGTCACAAGTACGCGATCCTGACGGACATCGCCGGCGCCGAAGATCATTACGGTGACATGGACTTCAAAGTGGCCGGCACGCGCGAGGGTATAACCGCGTTGCAGATGGACATCAAAGTCGGGGGCATCAATGCGCAAATAATGGCCGACGCTTTGCAGCAGGCAAAGAAAGGCCGCATGCATATCCTCGACGCCATGGACCAGGCCATTAGCGAGCCGCGCGCTGCCATGTCGCCTTATGCGCCGCGCATCATCCAGATAAAGATCAACCCTGACAAGATCCGCGACGTGATTGGACCAGGCGGTAAGGTGATTCGGGCACTCGTCGAAGAGACAGGAGCGAAGATCGATGTCGCAGACGACGGCACTATCTCCATTGCCACGGCGGACAGCGAAGCAGCTGAAGCCGCCGTTAACCGGATACGCGGTATTACAGCCGAAGCCGAGATCGGCCAGACTTACGTCGGCACGGTTTCTCGCATAGTTGATTTTGGCGCCTTCGTCGAAATCTTTCCTGGAACTGACGGCCTTTTGCACATTTCGGAGATTGCCGATCGACGCATCAAGGACGTGCGCGACGAATTGCGTGAAGGCCAGCAGATCATAGTTAAGTGCATTGCGAAGGAAGGCAACAAGATCAAGCTCTCGCGCAAAGCGGTGTTGCGTGAGGAAGCAAACAAGGCCGAAGCAGCCGGAGGTGCCAACGGCGATTAACATCGCGAAACCGGCTGATCGCGGGGAAAATCCATGGAGGCTTGCGGCGCGCCGCAGGCCTCCTTTCTTTTTTATTTCGCTCCGCTCCAGATGCCGTTAAGTGGCGTTTGAAATTGGAATTACATCGCCATTGGCTGTGTTCTTGTACCAAATAACCGAGTCGGACAGCGTTATGTGCGACTAGCAATTCGGGAGGCAGGCTTAGCTGTCTTTAACTAAAATTAGCTCCTTTGAGTCCGTGAGCTGCACAAGAAACCCGAACATTCAAACTGGAAGCTTCAAGGAGGAGCCCCAAAAACAATGAGGAATCGAGCTTTTCGCCCCATTGCCGTGACCCTCAGCCTCTTGCTACTGGCATCGGTGCCGGCCCAAGCAGGCCCGATAAAGTTCGGCGAGGTCGTGCACATCATCGGTGATATGCAGAGCAGCACTCAAACCCAGGAACTTCGCCTGCGCTCGGTTACTCAGGAACCAAGCATGCCAGTTTCGGACCCCGCCCCGGGTTCGCTGAAAGTTGCGCCGATCGGCACCCCGGAATCGGTGGGCGCGCCGTCGCAACTCTCGCTCATCGGTGGAATGGAAGTCGCGCCGCAACAACAGGGTCAGGGCAACGTCGAAGTTATCGAGCAGGATAATGTTGAAGGTACGATTTGCGATTGTGGCGAGATTCCTGTTGCCGGCGGTGGATTTCCCAAGTGGCCGCTGCTAGCTCTGATACCGCTGATTTGTGTCACCGGAATATGCCACGGAAATCACAACGAAACTCCTACGCCGACGCCGACACCTCCGGAGACTCCAGTTCCCGAGCCGGCTTCGCTTCTCCTGTTTGGCTCCGGCATTGCAGCCCTTGCCGCCAGTGCCCGTCGCCGTTATGCTAAGGTCATAGCCGGCAGGAACGAGACAACCGTCACGGAGGACTAATTAGATGCGGGAAAAGAACATGGTTGCAACTCGCTCCAACAGCTTACGTGCGATGAAGACTTTTGCCATTCTGGCCGCGCTCTCATGCCTTCTCGTTTATCCGTCGGCCAGCGCTCACGCCAAGAAGAGACCGAACTACGGGGAGATAGAACTGTCGACAAACCCTGGTGGCTTTCCGCTGTTGATTGATGGCAAGCCGTCCGGAGAAACCTCGACTTCAGTGCGGGTGATTCCGCTCGAGCCCGGCAGACATTCCCT